>QQUL01000183.1 GCA_008501565.1 Armatimonadota bacterium | reverse complement strand
GGATATTGTCGATTGCGCGCTTGAGAACGGGCAACGGCTCGGAGCCGGTGCGCTTCTCAACGGTGTCCATGGCCGTGTAGACGATGCGGCGTGCGGCGCCCTTCTTGCCCTTGAGCAGGACCTTGTTGATGAGCTGGGTGACCAGAACCGACTGATAGATCGGATCCGGCTCAAGCTTGCGTACTTCTGCTGGTGCTCTCCGCATCAGGAATCCTTCTTCGTGCCGTAGCGCGAACGAGCTTGCTTGCGACCATCAACGCCAGCTGCGTCGAGTGCACCGCGAATGACCTTGTAGCGGACACCGGGAAGATCCTTCACACGTCCGCCACGGACGAGAACGATGGAGTGTTCTTGGAGGTTGTGTCCCTCACCAGGGATATACGCGGTGATCTCCATCCCTGAGGAGAGGCGCACACGGGCAACCTTGCGAAGCGCAGAGTTTGGCTTCTTCGGGGTCACGGTGTACACGCGAGTGCACACGCCGCGGCGCTGCGGGGAACCGGCGAGACCGACGGTCCTCATCTTCTTCGCTTTTGGCTTCCGGCCTTGTCGGACCAGTTGCTGCACGGTTGGCACGTTGCTTCTTCCGTCTCTCTTGTTGACGCACTCCGACCCGACACCCGGGTATCGGAGTTCTGACGAACGAAAATCGGCACCGCCGCCGAAGGCGGACAGAGCCGATCCCATGTGTGAACCTCTTCCGGCACAACAGCAATCCGAGCGCAGCTCAGACGGCCTCCGGGTACCAGCGGGTTCGGTCGGGAAAACCTAGAGGCCAGTATATGGGATGCGCTCAGCAATCCGCACCGGAAATCAGACGTCAGAAGTCAGACGTCAGAAGTCAGACGTCAGACATCAGGCGACTAGGCGAGGCCGTGTTTCACGGCGAGAACTGCGGCTTGCGTGCGGTCGTGCACACCCAGCTTGGCGAGCACGCTGCTGACATAGTTGCGTACGGTACCTTCCGAGAGGAACAATCGGTCCGCTATCTCGGCGTTTGTCATGCCCTTCCCCAACAGACTCAAGACTTCCTTCTCCCGATCGCTGAGGTCGGCGTCAAGGATGCTCACATCATCTGGCTGGCTTGCAAGTCGAACCAGGAGACCACCGGCGATTGACGGGTCGAGGTGCGTCTCACCATCAATTGTCCCCCGTATCGCGTCGACGAGCCGCTGACGCGGCGCATCCTTCAGGAGGTACCCCGAAGCGCCAGCTCGGATGGCATCAAGTACCCATGTCTCGTCGGCGTAGGTGGTCAGCACCAGGATTCGGGTGTCGGGTGCGATGTGCATGATCTTGCGGATCGCCTGCACACCGTTCATCACCGGCATGCGGAGATCCATCAAGACGAGATCCACACCGCCAGCTTCCACACGCCCGACCGCCTCAGCACCGTCAGCCGCAACGCCAACCACTTCAAAGTCGGGCACGATGTCGAGGATGCTCCGGAGCCCCTCCCTCACGACCTCCTGATCGTCACAGATCACGATCTTGATCATGAAGATTCTCCGGGTGCGGTGAAGCGAACGGTGGTGCCGCCTCCGACTGAGGTTTCGATGTCAACAGCCCCACGCACCAGCGTTGCTCGCTCTCTGATCCCCACCAGTCCGTGACGCCCCGTTTCGACGAGCTCGGGATCGAATCCGCTGCCGTCATCGGCGACGCTGACGGACACGGTCGAACCCAAGTCCGCAGTTATCGTGATGTGGGATGGATCGCCGTGACGGACCGCATTGGCGACAGCTTCCTCGGTGACCCGGAACGCTGCATGTTCCAGGTCGGGTTGCAACGACCTGGCAGATGAGCCGGACACGACGGCTGTCGTTGGGATCCCGGAAGTGGCGGTGGTCTCATCTGCCAGCCAATTGAGTGCACCGGCAAGTCCGAGATCGTCGATCGGAGAGGCTCGGAGATTGTCGATCGCCCGTCGCGCCTCGGCAAGGCCTGACCGCGTGCCAACAAGGGCGCGGTCCACATGCTCAAGGGCTCGGTCGGGATCGACCGACCACAGCGCCTCGGCTGCTTCGAGCTGTATCACGGTTCCGGTCATTGCATGGGCAAGTGTGTCGTGCAGCTCACGCGCGATCCTGGTCCGTTCCCGCTCCGTTGCCAGCTGCTCAGTCGTTGCTGCCAATGCGCGAAGCTCCTCGCTGGCCTCACGTTGGCGGGCAACGAGCTTCGTGATGAAGAATCCGACGAACGCGAACAAGAATCCGCGACCGACAAGGATGGCGCCAATGACACTCAGATCGATGTTGTAGTCGACGAGCCGATCACTGTACGTCTCAAAAATACCAGCCAGGACCACAGCCTCGACCACGGTCGACGCTACGGCGAACACAAGCACCCACCGGTACCGGTATTCCCACACGATGAGGACGAACGGGACGAACAGGAGAAAGAACGGTATCCAGTAGTCGGCAAGTGCGTCGTTGGGGGAAAGGCCGGCATCCAGTCGACCCGTGACCGTGCGGGCTGCGTCCACGATCGGCGCTATCGCGGCAAGCGTGATCGTCGCGGGGAGGAACGCCCGTCCCATCGATGTTCGGAACCATGGAACGAGCAGGAGAATCAGGAGAAACCCGAACAGGACAATGCCGACCTGCGGGTAGTGCGGTGGTGACGGCGGATTGTCCGAGTTCATCGCAACCGCCGCGAGGACGAGGAAGCCCAAGCGGATCCCAACGTACCAGCGGAACAGGTTGAGAAGCCCGGGCTCTATCACAGCGGTCATGCACGCATTGTGCCCCTTCCCGGCTCTGGATTGCAGTGTTTGGCGTCACATGCGATGTGACAGATGTCATGGGCAATGCATGACGTCTGTGACTACCGGCGAATCCATCCGAATGGTCGACTGATGACAGACGAACCACACAGGAGGTGGATCATGAAGAAGCTACTGATCGCAACACTCGTAGCCATCGCCCTCGTCGCATCGGCATGCAGTATCGATGTGGAGGCCAATCCGGACGGGTCACTCACGGTGACATCCCACATCGAGGAGCAGCGACTCCAACAGACCCTCGATCGGACGATCACCGATCCAAACGTTGAGGATCTCACCGTCGAGTTCTTCGACGGCTATGTGATGGTCGAAGGCACCGGGCTTGACAAGAACACGGGCAAGGTGGCGACAACCGAATTCCGCGCCGAGCTGTCGGTCCTTGATGGGCACCTTGAGGTGGAGATCTCCGAAGCGTTGTACAACGGCAATGAGATTCCGCAGTGGATCGTCGAGGTCTGGAACGAGAGCCTTGCGAGAAACCTGGAGCGTGAGGGCCGAAAGAACCCCGACTCGACACTCACTAGCGTTGAAGTCACCGACACCGACATCACCATGGAATGGCATGTCGAAACCGAGGCGAGCAAGGGATGATCTGTCAGACGTCAGACGTCAGATGACCGATGACCGATGACCGATGACCGATGACCGTGAGCAGGAGTCAGGAGCCGGGCGTCCACCGCCCGGCTTCTTGCTCGTCGGATCAGATCGGGAAGACCGGTGGCTCGGGCGGCGGGGTTGGAGGAGCAGGTGGCGCAGGCCTTGGTTCCTCCGACTCGGTTGTCGGTTGTCGGTCATCGGTCATCGGTTGCTTCGTCTGACTCTGGTACTCCCGGTACCCCATGAAGGCGAACACGACACCGATGATT
>QQUL01000023.1 GCA_008501565.1 Armatimonadota bacterium | reverse complement strand
CGCAGTCTCGAAACGAGGAGCCGCGCCGGGGTGCGAAGCGATTCGTCGACCACCACCACGAAGATGTCCAACGCGGGGGCGTCCAAGGGTATGTCGGAGGCAAGGAGGATTCGGTCGATGCCCATGGCCAAGCCGACGGCCGGTGTCGGCTTTCCTCCGAGGATCTCAAAGAGCCCGTCGTAGCGTCCGCCTCCCCCAACAGCGCTCTGCGCGGCTCCGTACTCGGTCGCTATGTACTCCCACACCGTACGGTTGTAGTAGTCCAGTCCCCGTACCAGCTTGTCGTCGATGACATAGGGGATTTCGAGCGCTTCGAGTCCGGCTTTCACGGCCTCGAAATGCTCCTTGGCGGCTACGCCGAGATGATCGATCGGGACGGGTGCATCCCTGACGACATCGACGTCGGCCTTGGAATCGAGGGCACGCATGGGGTTGGTGTCGATTCGTCTCCTCGCATCCTCGGAGAGTTCGCTCTCGTGGGTCCTGAGAAACGCTGAGATCTCCGACCGATACGCTGATCTGTCCGCCGGATCCCCGATCGAATTGAGTCGAACCTCGACGCCGGGTACTCCGAGTTCTTCGAGATATCGATAGCCAAACTCGATGACCTCGATGTCAGCCTCGGGCGATTCGGATCCCAGATACTCGACGCCGCCCTGATAGAACTGCCGTGATCGCCCTTTCTGGGGTCGTTCGTAGCGGAACATCGGGCCCCAGTAGGCGCCCTTGAAGCGGCCGGTGGCGCCGCTCTGGATCGCGGCACGGACCACGGACGCGGTTGCCTCGGGTCGAAGCGTCACGCTTCTGTTGCCCCGGTCGACGAAGGTGTACATCTGCTTCTCGACGACTTCCGTGTCCTCACCCACGCCGCGAGCAAACACCTCGGTGTGCTCGAAGATCGGTGTCAGAACGAGGTCATATCCGAATCGTTCGGCCAAATCGTCGAAAACACGATGGGCCACGCGCCACCGATCAGACTCGGGAGCAAGGACGTCGGCGGTCCCCTTCGGTCGCACGAGTTGATCGTTGCGTGGCTCAGTCATAGGAGTTCTCTCAGGAATGGGTTCGAGAGTCGTTCGGCCGAAAGCGTAGTGGTGGGTCCGTGTCCTGGTAGAACTGCCGTGGCGGCGTCGAGCGGCAAGACATGGTCGCGCATCGATTCCATGAGCTGTTCGTAGGAACCGCCCGGGAGATCGGTTCGCCCGATCGAACCCTGGAAGAGCTGGTCTCCACTGAAAAGCACACCCTCGCTCTCAACATGGAAACAACAGTGGCCCGGTGTGTGTCCCGGTGTGTGGAGCACCGTGAACTCAATATCGGCAAGGATGAGCGTCTCTCCGTGATGAAGATCCGTGAACGGACTCGTGACTGCGGCACCAACGAGGTTGTCCGCTGCGGCTCCGAGCAACGCCCTCAGCTGTTCACGCGGATGGCGAGCCATGTCAACATCCTCGGAGTGCAAATACGCCGTGATTCCACCCGTCGCGATGCCGTCAATACCTCCCGCGTGGTCGACATGTCCGTGTGTGACAAGGAGCGCGACGGGCGTGAGATCGTGGGCAGCGAGAAGGTCCCCGACCCCCTGGGGGTCAGGCGGAGCGTCAACGACCACCGCGGGACCACCGGTCCCGGGAGCGACGACATAGGTGTTCGTCTGGAAGAACCACAGGGGCGCGGAGTCGATGAGCATGGCTGACAGACTAGAGAACGAGGCGATAGGCGTCGTAGACCGCCTGAACCGACTGCAACGCGATGAGGACCGATTCGAGCGCGTCGCGGTCGGACAGTTCGATCTCGTACCGCAGCAGCGCAATGCGGTCTCGCCCCGTCACGGACGACGACGCATGGATGTTGGCGCCCACGTCGGACAGGACGGCGGTGACGTCACGCAGCAGCCGGGGTCGGTCAAGGGCCTCAACCTGGATCCAAACGAAGAACGTCCCGCTCTGTTCCTGGGCCCAGGCAACATCGACCATCCGTTCAGCACCCCGGGTGGTAAGCGAACCGATGTTCGCACAGTCCGCCCTGTGAACGCTGACACCCCGGCCGACCGTGACAAACCCGACAATGTCGTCTCCCGGCATCGGGCCACAGCACTTCGCCATTCGCACGAGCATGTCCTCAAGACCTTCGACGATGACATCCCCCGGGAGTCGCTGTTTGCGTTTGTGTGGGGTGGGGAGCCGCTCCGCTTGAACGGCTTCGGCCGCGTCGTCGGGTTTGAGTCTTCTCGAAAGACGCTGTGCCACCGTTTGCGCACTCGTTCGGTGCTCCCCGACGGACATGAACATCGAGTCGGTTTCATCGAACCCGAGTTCGGAGGCGACCTTTGCGAGGTCGTCCTCGACTCCTTGGATCGGGAGGGCGTGTCTGCGAAGAGCTGTCGTGACCGCGTCCCGTCCCTCGTTGAGGGCGTTGGCCCTGCGCTCCCGCGAGAACCAACCCCGAATCTTCGACGCGGCCTTCGATGACTTGGTGAACTCCAACCAATCCCGCGACGGGTGCGCATCCTGCGCCTTGGAGGTGATGATCTCGACGATATCCCCGGATTCGAGTTCTGTTGAGAGCGGTACGAGCCTGCCGTTGACGCGGGCACCGGCGCAGCGGTGACCGACGTCCGTGTGGACACGGTACGCAAAGTCCACCGGCGTCGCACCCTTCGGGAGCGTCTTGACGTCCCCCTTCGGTGTCAGGGCGAATACTTCGTCCTGATAGAGATCGAGTTTGAGGTTCTCGAGGAATTCCTCCGGATCCTCGGCGTCTTCCTGGATGTCACGGATGTCTGCCACCATCGGGAGCTCGCCGTTGGAGGTGCCATCCTCTTTGTAGCGCCAATGGGCGGCGATACCCGCTTCGGCTCGGTTGTGCATCTCCGTCGTGCGGATCTGTACCTCAAGAGCCTTGCCATCCGGCCCAACCACCGTCGTGTGAAGTGACTGATAGAAGTTGAACTTCGGCATCGCGATGTAGTCCTTGAATCGACCCTGGATCGGTGGCCACATGGTGTGCACGAGGCCGAGGACGCCATAGCAGTCGCGTACATCGTCAACAATGATCCTGATACCGATGAGGTCGTGAATGTCGCCAAACTCGAGGCCTGACGCGACCATCTTGCGATAGATCGAATACAGATGTTTCGGTCGACCGGTGATGGATGCTGAGATCCGGCTTCGTCGATCTCCTCACTGACGAGTTTGATGACATTGTCGATGTAGCTCTCACGCTCGGGTGACCGTCGCCTGACCGCTTCCTCAAGCTCGGCCTTCGGTCCGGGGAAGAGGATGCCGAAGCAGGTCTCTTCCATTTCGTGTTTGATCTCCTGCATCCCGAGTCGGTGGGCAAGGGGGGCGTAAATGTCGAGCGTCTCGGAAGCAACGCGCCTCTGCTTTTCTTCAGGTAGGGGCGACAGAGTCCTCACGTTGTGCATCCGGTCCGCCAGTTTGATCACGAGAACCCTGATGTCCCGGGCCATGGCCACGGCCATCTTTCGGATGGTGGCCGCCTGGGCCACCTCGCGGCTTGAGACTTTGATGCGATCGAGCTTGGTCACGCCGTCGATGAGTAGGCCGACTTCACCCCCGAATCGATCGATGACCCCCTCAAGGGTCAGCTCGGTGTCTTCGACCGTGTCGTGCACGACTGCTGCGGCGCGGGTCGCC
>QQUL01000081.1 GCA_008501565.1 Armatimonadota bacterium | reverse complement strand
CCCAGGACCAGCCCACCGGCCAGGGGCGGGAACCCGCCCCGCCACATCACCACGGCCAGCAGGACCGTCACCGCAGCTGTTCCACCGACCACCAGTCCCCCCGGCAGCCCGGAGCCCACCCCGAACGCCACCCCGGAGTTGTGCACCAGACGCAGATCCAACGGACCGGGCAGATCGACCGGACCAGCCGTCAACGTCGCCACGCCCACCATTTTCGCCACCACATCGCTGGCAAGCGCAATCGCCGCTACCCCAAACGCCTTCCACCGAACCCAAGAGTCGACTCCAATCAACGGATCCGGGTGGCCGACCCGTGACGTCGACGACCCCGTCACCGGTCCAGCCGGTAATTGGGGCACAGCTCAATCTGCTGGCCCGAGACAGCCAGCAGATCCTCAGCAGACCGCAACACCCCCACAACCTCAGCAGCAGAGATCCGATAAAAGACCTGCCGCCCCTCAGGACGATCGCTCACCAACCCACAGTCCTTCAAACACCCCACATGCCCAGAGATGTTCGACTGTGACCCACCCAGCCGATCGACCAAGTCCTTCACCCGCAACTCGCCCGCCTCGGCCAACTCCTCCAGGATCGCCAGACGCGTCGGATCGCCAAACCCCCGAAACAGCTTCGCAGCCAGCTGAACCTCTAGCCTGGTCTCAACACCCACAGCGCCACATCTCCTCTACTAAACGGCAAAAACCGATAATAGCTCTCATCGCCGATACTGAACGGTCAAGGGGAGTCAGCCTTCGATCAAACCCGTATCCGGACGGACCGCCGACCACCAGAACCAGAGGTTCTGTACGGGACGTGACCGCTTGTCCGGCCAGCGGCGTTGTCGGACTGGTCGAACGCTCAAACCCGCCCAGCAACCCACAGGCATCACGAGCGGACTTACCAGCAATCCCAAGGTCGGCGAGGTGCCGAGTTTCACGGCATATCTCCCCGGAGGTTCATCCCTCAAGTATGAATACCTGAGCTTGCATTCAGATAATGTGCAAGTTTAGAGTTGGCACCATGAGTGGCAACGAATGGACCAATCGGTTGGTGGATCCTAAACGTGTCGAGGCGGTGCGAGCGCGTCTCATATCGGTCGACGATGCCGACCGGCTCGCGGCACAGTTTCAACTGCTAGCCGATCCGGTCCGTCTGCGCATGGTGTATTCGCTACTTGAAGGAGGCGAACTCTGCGTCGGAGACCTCGCCGCCGTTGTCAGCGCTTCTGAGTCGGGGACCAGCCACCAGCTACGCCAGTTGCGCCTCGCCGGGTTGGTGCGCACCCGTAAGGAGGGGCGACTGGTGTTCTACCGAGTGGCCGACACCCATATCAGGTTGCTGTTGGATGTTGCTGTCGAGCACTACCTCCACGACCACCACACCGCCGATGAGTAACGACCATCAACACACCTCGGTGGTTCGGGCCGGGACCCGACACCTGCGGCCACTCTTCATTGCGTTCGTTCTGGTGGTCGTCTACATGGTGGTGGAGATCGTCGCCGGATTCGTCACCGGGTCACTGGCACTCTTATCCGATGCTGGTCACATGGCCACCGACGCTGTCGGGCTCGGCATGGCGTTGGCAGCCATCACCGCTGCCAACAAGGCCGACAGCGAAGGCCACCGCACCTATGGGCTATACCGGCTCGAGATCCTCGCCGCGCTCGCCAACGCGGTGCTGCTGTTCGGAATCGCCGGCTACGTCCTCATCGAAGCCGCCCGCCGATTCCAGGACCCGCCGGAGGTGCTGTCAGGCCCGATGCTCCTCGTCGCGGGGCTCGGGCTGATCGTCAACGTGATCGGATGGTGGCTGCTACGCCAAGGCGCCACCGAGTCAATCAACGTCGAGGGCGCCTTCCTCGAAGTCCTCGCCGACTTGATCGGCTCCATCGGAGTCATCATCGCTGC
Source organism: Armatimonadota bacterium (assembly GCA_008501565.1). Taxonomy (GTDB): domain Bacteria; phylum Actinomycetota; class Acidimicrobiia; order Spongiisociales; family UBA5794; genus UBA5794. Next base: position 1,764 of record QQUL01000081.1, on the reverse strand, counting down.
CCTCCTGCTGCGCTACACCGGCTGGGCCTATGCCGATCCGATCTTTGGAGCCGCGATCGGCCTATTCATCCTCCCCCGGGCCTGGCGACTTGGCCGCAAGGCTCTCCGCATCCTGGTCCAAGCAGCCCCCAAGGGCCTCGACCTCGAAGAGCTCCGGAACCAACTCGCCTCCATCTCAGGTGTCACCGACATCCACGACCTGCACGTGTGGACCCTCACCTCCGAGATGGACGTCGCCACCGTCCACCTCGTCAACCGTGACGGTACCGACCCCCACCCCATCCTCGACCAAGCCAGAGCCCTTCTCCAAGACAAATACCGGATCTCCCACGCCACCCTCCAAGTCGAACCCGACACCCACACCGGCTGTCAAGAGGTCAACTGGTGAGCGAAGAGAGCCCCGGGCGAGGGCGAGCCCCACACCGGCGTCGTTGACCGACAGTGGCGGTTAGGCGCCAGGTTCTGGCTCCAGCGTGTTAACCAAGATCAAGAACCGCGGCCTAACCGACGCCTCCACGCGGAAGCTGAGTCGGGTCCGTGTTGCCGCTCGGACATCGTATGGCAGCACGTACCACGAATCATGACCTCTATGGCAGCGCGTGTCGTTCGCCTCGCCCGGGACAGCATCGCCTGCGACGCGAGGCTCAGAGTCAAAATAGAGTCCACCGTCGGCCGACTTCTTTCCTCTCGCGAAGCACCCTGGTGGCACGTTGACTGCTCCCGTTCGTTGGATCCGTTAGAAGATCCGTTAGAAGAATCCAATCAATCAGGGACGTGCACGCGAGAAAACCCTTGGTATCTGTAGTAATACCAGGGGTTTTCTTCGTAGCGGGGGCGGGATTTGAACCAAAAAGTATCGAACCTCAGACCCGCAACACCACCGTCTGCGATCTGGATCACAAGAAACGTGGCAGAAAAGCACGGGAGTGAAGCGACCGGTTCAAGTTTCGACCTTCGGGGTTATGAGTTCCTTTCAGGGACTACTCACTACCTTTCACTATTGCTCAAAAGTTAGTAATACCTTGGGTTTCACGAGATTGGCATGACGGCTGATGTCTGCAGATAACACCCCATATCGCCCCATCCGTTAGAAGAACCGTTAGAAGAACCGGGTACTCGCCTACTCGATGACGGCGAGTACCTCGGCGATTACGAATTCAGCCGCTGCGTCGATGTCGTATCCCTCTGGCCAGGCCACCGCAAACCCGGGACCGCAAGCTCACCTTTCTCCTCGAGAACGGCTGTGAGCCGGGAACTGAGGGCACGGACGTTGCCCACCCGGCGGACGAGTGATCCGCGTACCGAGTCGCTGCGTGCAGCCTGTATTTTATTCTACGACATAACGTCGTAACATGCATCACGGATTGCCAAGGAGGTACGAGAGATGATGGAGAGTGCGTTCATGGCAGACTCCGGCCTATCGGGCCATATGCCTGCGTTCAGCATAAGCGCGATGATCACCCTGGCCAGTCCTGGCCGCCGCGATATTCATCGTGGCGGGTTCCATAAACGGACACATGGATCAGATGGACAACCATGAGGGCGCTTCGCCGGTCACTCTCTTGGAGAGGCGGCTTGCATCATGGCGATATCGAAGCGGACCAGTGCATACGCCATCGGAAACTCTTGGAGCCTTAGGCAGCCGCAGGCGAGACAGGCTGGCGCCGAGAGTACAGCTAGCTAGCTACTACGAAGAATAGTATCGACGACGCACGCAGACACGTTGTCGGTGCCGGAAGTGGGAGACGGATCACAGGTGACACA
>QQUL01000342.1 GCA_008501565.1 Armatimonadota bacterium | reverse complement strand
ACTCGGTATCCACGGCTCCCCGACCTGCGTGCTCTCTTTCAATGATGCCACCGGTTACCTCGTTGGCGAGGAGAACCGTGGCATGCGCTACATGTTCACCATGATGAACCAGGCGCGCCTTGAGGTGGGGCTGGAAGGGCTTGCCATTGCGGACAGGGCCTATCAGCGTGCGGCGGCATTCGCCAAGGACCGCAGACAGGGCACAACCCCCGGATCGGATGAGCCCAACGCCATCATCGACCACGCCGATGTGCGACGGATGCTCATGACGATGAAGGCATATACCGAAGCCATGCGCTCATTGATCTACGACGCCATGGCTAGTGAAGATCGAAAGGCCCATGCGCTGTCCGAGACGGACCGCGTGGAGGCAGCCAACCGGATGGCCCTGCTCACCCCCATCGCCAAGGCCTGGTGCACCGACCGAGGCGTTGACGTTGCGTCAATCGGAATACAGGTCCACGGCGGGATGGGCTTCATCGAGGAGACCGGTGCCGCCCAGTACTACCGCGACGCGCGGATCATGCCGATCTATGAAGGCACGAACGGTATTCAGGCAATCGACCTCGTGATGAGGAAACTCCCAATGGGAAACGGTTCAGTGATCACCGGTTTTCTCGACGAGATCGGCGCGCTCGATGCCGATCTCGCCTCCCTCCCGGACCTCGCTGACATCCGAACTGCCCTTGACGAGGCCCTCTCGGTTGTCCGGAAGACAACGGACCTCATCAACGGATATGACAGTCCGAGCGACAGGATGGCCGGTGCGACGCCATACCTTGAGATGCTCGGAACGCTTTGCGGTGGGTACTACCTCGCTCGCCAGGCCATCGTCGCCCAACGAGACACAAGCGGTGATCCGTGGCTGGCGGCCAAAGTTGCCACGGCCCGCTTCTACGCGACGAACCTGCTCGGCAAGGTGCACGGATTGGCAGACGCGGCTACCAGCGGCGACAGCCTTCTCTATGCAATCGACGACGACCTCTTCGGAGCCGGTCGGTGACAGAAGATTCTGGGGCAGCGCGGGCGGCTGCCTTCTTTGACCTGGACCGCACGATCATCGGTGGGAGCTCGGCCTTCATGTTCGGTTGGGCTGCGTACCGAAAGGGATACGTTCCGACATCACAGCTTGTCGTCGACCTGTTCAACGCGGTCGCGTTCCAGTTTGCCGGTGCGTCCGATGCCAAGACCGAAGCCGTCAAACAGCGGATCCTTGATGCCATCGAGGGCACCGAGGCCCAGACCCTTGCTGATCTCGCCGATGACATCATTCCGCGACTGCTGGACGATGTGAGGCGCGAAGCGCGAGGGTTGATTGATCTCCACCGGGACGCCAAGCGCGACACGTACATCATCTCGGCGTCACCGTTCGAGATCGTGAGCCGCTTCGCATCAGAAATGGCGATGACGGGTGGACTGGGCACCGTTGCCGAGGTCCGCGATGGGATCTACACGGGCGAGCTCGCCGAACCGTTCTGCTACGGCGAAGGCAAGGCCCATGCGATCAGAAAAATCGCTGCGGAACGGGACTATGACCTTTCAAGGTCGTATGCATACACGGATTCAGCAGGTGACCTGCCGATGCTCGAAGCCGTAGGACATCCCGTCGCTGTGAACCCCGACCGGGAGCTTGAAGCCATCGCTTTCCATCGTGGCTGGCCAATTGTCGAGTTCTCTCGAACCCGCAAGAAAGTGATCAAGCGAACCACCGCTGTGACGGGTGCGACCCTCGTTGCGGCCGCGGCATACGGAATCGGTCGACGTCACGGAAGGACGCTGGGGCCGAACCCTGTTCGGTCGTAGATTGTCGTATCCGTGTGGTACTGCGCCGTCGCGGCTACCTTCTCATGAAGGGCACACCTCCTATCCGCCCTCCCTTGATGCCAGATACTGCAATCTCAACCGACCTGAGCACCTTCGCCGATCTTGGCGTGGAGCAAGCCATCGTTGATGTCTTGACAGATCAGGGCATCATCAACCCCTTCCCGATCCAAGAAATGGCCCTGCCAGATGCTTTTGCCGGCAAGGACATCACCGGCAAGGCCGAAACGGGTTCTGGCAAGACGCTTGCGTTCGGCATTCCGATGCTCACACACGTCGGGCCCGCTTCGCCAAAGCGCCCGCAGGGTCTCATCCTTGTCCCGACGCGCGAGCTCGCCAATCAGGTGACGAAGACGCTCGAACCGCTTCTTGAGGTGAAGGATCTGACAGCGGTCGCGGTGTACGGGGGCGCACCGATGGGACCCCAAGTCGACGCACTCGCCGCAGGAGCCTCAATCGCGATCGCGACACCGGGACGACTCATCGATCTTCTGGAACGGAAGGCGATCATCCCGTCTGACATCTCGATCGTTGCGATCGACGAGGCAGACCAGATGGCTGACATGGGCTTCATGCCTCAGGTGCGGCGCATCATGGCCCAACTCCCCGAAACGCGACAGACCTTCCTCTTTTCAGCCACGCTCGACCATCAAGTGGCGGAACTCATCGATCGGTACATGACCGATCCCATTGTTCACGAGGTCGAATCGGACAACGACACGGTCGACACCATGGAGCACCGCTTCTTGAAGGTGCATTACATGGACAAGGCGAAGGTGGTCGCTGAGATCTCTCGCCACAACGACCGCGTACTCGCATTCTCACGAACAAAAGCTGGTGCTGACAGGCTCGCCCGAGACCTCAAAGAACTCGATATTGCTGCCGCGCCGATCCACGGCGACCTGCCACAGGTGAAACGCGAACGCTCCCTCCAACGGTTCTCGGATGGGAAGGTCGCGGTCCTTGTCGCAACCAACGTTGCAGCACGCGGCCTCCACATCGACGGCGTCGATGTCGTCATCCACTACGACCCGCCCGATGATCCCAAAACCTATCTCCATCGAAGCGGGAGAACGGCACGCGCAGGCGAATCTGGCCTCGTTGTGACATTGGTCGAATGGGACCAGGTCAACGAAGTGCTCGGTATCCAGCGCCGGGCAAACCTCAACATCCCAATCGTCAAGATGTTCTCCAACGACGAACGTCTCGCGATCCTCGCAGAGTGGGAACCCCCACCCGACGAGGTCCCGTTCAGCGCCAAATCCCTCAAGAAGCGCAAACGCGGCGGTTTCTAACCCTCAAGCCGCGTACCCAGGGCTGGAGTGGACATATATGTCCAATGGAGCCCTGGGTACGCCCCACCGGGCTCGTCGTCGGTCAGATTCGCAGCCTCCCCTATCGTTGCGCCGCACACTCAGCGACCCGGAGACGACCATGGCCAACCAGTACAACGCCGCACCTGATCTCACGATCGACCTCGATACGGCGTACACCGCAACACTGCACACGTCGGTGGGCGACATCTCCTTCGACCTCCATGCGGCCGATGCCCCCCAGACCGTGAACAACTTCGTGTTCCTCGCAAAGGACGGTTTCTACGACGGCGTGATCTTCCATCGCACCATCAAGGGCTTCATGATCCAGGGTGGCGACCCGACGGGGACCGGAACAGGAGGCCCCGGCTACAAGTTCCGGGACGAACTCGGCCATTCCAAGTCGTCATATCTGCGCGGCACGGTTGCCATGGCGAACTCGGGTCCTAACACGAACGGATCCCAGTTCTTCATCATGCACGCCGATTACGGATTGCCGAACCAGTATTCGATCTTCGGCCAGGTCACTGAGGGCATCGAGATCGTCGATCAGATCGCTACCGCAGCAACAGGGA
>QQUL01000138.1 GCA_008501565.1 Armatimonadota bacterium | reverse complement strand
GCTGTCTGTCGGTTCCCGGTCGGTATTGGATGATCAAGCGGTCGGACTACGTACGGGCCGTTGGTCAGGACACCGAGGGGAACACCGTCGAATTCGAGGGCGACGAACTCATGGGACGGGTACTCCAGCACGAGATTGACCATCTCCACGGAAAACTCCTGCTTTCACACCTCAGCTCACGGATCCGCAACGAGGCTCTCAAGGACCTCAGGGAAGATCCACTCGGCGTTCGACGGGTGCCTTGATGGGGGCGATCTTCCTCGGAACCCCGGCGGCGGCAGTTCCGAGTCTTTGCGCGCTCGCCGAGGTGGAGGACATCGACTTCGTCATCACCCAACCCGACAGGCCGATGAAGCGATCGTCCGCTGCCGTCCCGTCACCGGTGAAGGTCGCCGCCACCCAATTCGGGTTTCCGATCAAGCAACCTGAGACGAGCGCAGAGCTGCTGAGAGTCCTGAGAGCTTCTGAGGCCACGATCGGCCTCGTTGTGGCCTTCGGCCGGATCCTTACACCCGGGATGCTGTGGTCGTTGCCCATGGGATTCGTGAACGTGCACTTCTCGTTGTTGCCCCGATGGCGTGGAGCCGCACCGGTCGAGAGAGCAATTGCCGCCGGCGACCAGACCACCGGCGTGACCCTCATGAAGATCGACGAGGGCCTTGATACAGGACCCGTCATCGCCGAACGGGCAACCGACATATCGGCCGTGGACACCGGCGGGAGCCTGACGGCACGCCTGTCCCACATAGGAGCGATCCTTGTGGACACCGCGGTTCCTGACTACCTGAACGGTCGGCGGATACCCGTACCCCAGATCACCACAGGCGCGTCGCACGCTGCCCGCCTCACGAAGGCGGAAGCAATGCTCTCGGTGACCACATCGGCCACCGATGCCGAGCGGAAGGTGAGGGCATTCTCTCCACGGCCCGGGGCTTGGGTTGCCACCGATGCGGGGCGGATCAAGATCCATGCCGCCACCCGTATGGATCAGTCGGAGAACCAACCCGGGGAGATCGGCACCGCCGATGGATTCCCGGCTCTCGCTTTGACCGAAGGAGGACTCAGACTCCTGACCGTGCAACCCGAGGGAAAGCCCGCCATGGATGCCGAGGCGTGGATGCGGGGGCGGCGGGGCAAATCGGCCGTTCTCATCCAGTCCTGAGATCTCCGTTTCACGCGTCGAGCAGCGGGTGTGTGGATCAGTTGACGGTCACATCCGACAGGTCATGGTCGCTCACCGGATAGGAGAGATTCAGTCCCTTGAGGGTGTCGATCAGCGTTTGAGTGACGACAAGGTTTCGGTACCACTTCCGATCAGCCGGAACGACGAACCATGGCGCATAACTCGTTGATGTTTCGGTAATCGCATCCTCGTACGCGGTCATGTACTCATCCCATTGGGCCCGCGCATCGAGGTCATTCGGGTTGAATTTGTAGTTCTTCGATGGGTCAGCCAGTCGGGCCTCGAGACGTTCCTTCTGCTCGTCGAGTGAGATGTGAAGCATGATCTTGACAATCGTTGTGCCCTCATCGGTGAGGAGACGCTCGAATCCCCGTATGTGGTCGTAGCGGTTCGACCACCGAACCCGCGGAACGAGGTTGTTCACCCGCACAATCAGTACATCCTCATAGTGGCTCCGGTTGAAGACGGCGATCCTTCCCTTTGCAGGCGCATGTCGGTGGATCCGCCACAGATAGTCGTGCTTCATCTCCTCCTCGGTTGGGACGCCGAAACCCGTCACATCCACGCCCTGGGGATTCACCCCGCTGAGCACCTTGCGAATGGTCCCGTCCTTGCCCCCCGTATCCATTGCCTGCAGCACAACCAAGAGGGCATGATTCCCATCGGCCCACATCACGCGTTGGAGGTCGGCCAACTCGCGGCGCATCTGCGCGAGCACTGGCACCGCCTTCTTCTTCGAGAGCGAAGGGTACGCCGAGGTATCGCGGGTATCCATGGACCGCAGATCGAGATGTGCACCCTCGCTGATTCGATACCTGTCCATGGACCTCTCCTTTGCCCCGAATGTGGAGCGTGTCGGTCTTACACTCGCACGCAATGAAGAACCCCGTGCGCATAGCGCCTTCCATTCTTGCAGCAGACTTCGCCAACCTCGCTTCCGACATCGAGCGGGTTGCCTCGTTCATCGACCTACTGCACGTCGATGTGATGGACGGACATTTCGTCCCCAACATCTCACTCGGTCCGCCGGTCATCGCATCGCTTCGCAAAGCGACCGATCTGTATCTTGATTGTCACCTGATGATCACGGACCCGCTCACCTATCTCGAAGCGTTGAAAGAAGCGGGTGCAGACGGGGTCACAGCACATATCGAAGCGGTACCGAACCCCAACCCCGTGATGGATCGCGCCGCTGAACTCGGACTCGATGTTGGTCTCGTGATCAACCCGCTGACGCCCGTGGAAGCCATCGAGCCGTACCTCGACCGGTGCTCAATGGCGGTGGTGATGAGCGTTCATCCCGGGTTCGGTGGCCAGTCGTTCATCGAGGCAGTTCTACCCAAGATCGAAAGTCTCAGAGAAATCATTGATTCTCGCGCACTTCTGACCGATATACAGGTCGATGGTGGGATCGACCGCCGCACCGCCGCCCTCGCGGGGGCTGCCGGGGCAACCGTGTTCGTCGCTGGAACATCCGTGTTCCATGCGGAGGATCCGGTGCAGGCGATCGAGAGCATCAGGAACGCAGCAACACGTGAGGTGACATGAGCGAACGAATCCTCGTCGTCGACGACGACCCGGACATCCTCCAGTTCGTCCAAATGAATCTGGAACTCGACGGATTCCGTGTTGAAACAGCCGATGGTGGCCGCAGCGCCCTCGAACAGGCGGCTGCAAGCCCACCGGACCTGATGCTGCTCGACATCATGATGCCCGAGATTGATGGGCTGACGGTGCTCAAGCGCATGCGGAGCGACCCACCAACGGCGTCAGTTCCCGTCATCATCCTGACCGCTCGATCTCTCGCTGAGGATCGTGTGAGGGGACTCGACCTCGGCGCCGACGACTACATCACCAAGCCGTTTGACCTCGAGGAACTCGTCGCGAGAGTGCGAACGGTGCTTCGCCGTTCACGGCAGATGCGTGACCTCTCTCCGTTGACCGGACTCCCGGGGAACTTCCGGATCACCGCAGAACTCGAGGATCGCATCGAGGCAGGAGAACAGATTGCCGTCGTCCATTCCGATCTCGACAACTTCAAAGCGTTCAACGATCACTACGGATTCATGCGGGGCGATACCGTCATCAAATTCACCGCACGGGTGCTCCTCGAAGCCGCCGAGGAAACAACGCACGGTGACGTGTTCGTCGGCCATGTCGGTGGCGACGATTTCGTTTCGGTTCTCCATGCAGATGACATGAAGGCGTACTGCGAACAGATTGTGGCGTTGTTCGACGACGGGATCCTCGACTACTACGACACCGCGGACGCGCTGCAGGGCTACATCGAGGTGACCGACCGGAAAGGTGAACGCCACGCATATCCGGTGTGTTCTCTCTCGATGGGTGTCGCAACCAGCGAGCACAAGACCCTCACCTCCGAATGGGAGGCTTCGTCGGTTGCCTCCGAGATGAAGGAAGTCGCCAAGCGCATCCCCGGCACCAACTACCAGGTGGATCGAAGGACATAATCCTCGCTTCGCTCGGAGCTTTCAGCTTCGGACCATTCCTCTCATGCATTTCTGGCTGT
>QQUL01000378.1 GCA_008501565.1 Armatimonadota bacterium | reverse complement strand
ATGATTTTGACTACTCGGCCAGCGCCAACAGTGCGGCCACCCTCACGGATAGCGAACCTGAGACCCTCATCCATAGCAATCGGCTTACCCAACGTCACCGTCATAGCCGTGTTATCACCAGGCATCACCATCTCAGTACCTTCAGGCAACTTCACCGCACCCGTCACATCCGTCGTACGGAAATAAAACTGCGGCCGATACCCATCAAAGAACGGGTTATGACGCCCACCCTCATCCTTGGTCAACACATACACATTGGCCTCAAACACCGTATGAGGAGTAATCGAACCAGGAGCCGCAATCACCTGACCACGCTCCACATCGTCTTTACCAATACCACGAAGCAACAAACCAACATTGTCACCCGCACGACCCTCATCCAACAACTTACGGAACATCTCAATCCCCGTACACGTCGTTGTCTGGAGATCACGCAAACCAACAATCTCGACCTGATCCCCCACCTTCAACACACCCTGCTCAATACGGCCCGTCACCACCGTGCCACGACCCGTAATCGAAAACACATCCTCAATCGGCATCGCAAAAGGCTTATCCGTCTCACGAACCGGTTCCTCAATATATGAATCAACCGCCTCCATCAACTCAACAATCTGAGCCGCAGCCCCCTCATCACCCTCCAACGCCCTCAACGCCGAACCCCGAACAACAGGAATATCGTCACCAGGGAACTCATACTCATTCAACAAATCACGAACCTCAAGCTCAACCAAATCAAGAAGCTCATCATCATCAACCTGATCAACCTTGTTCATAAACACAACCAAAGCCGGCACCCCAACCTGACGCGCCAACAACACATGCTCACGAGTCTGAGGCATCGGACCATCAGCAGCAGACACCACCAAAATCGCACCATCAACCTGAGCCGCACCCGTAATCATGTTCTTGACATAATCAGCATGCCCCGGCATATCAACATGCGCATAATGACGATTCGCCGTCTCATACTCAACATGAGAAATCGCAATCGTGATACCACGCTCACGCTCCTCAGGAGCCTTATCAATATCATCAAACGCCGTAAACACAGACCCAGACCCAGACTCAGACAACACCTTCGTAATCGCAGCAGTCAACGTCGTCTTCCCATGATCAATATGACCCATCGTGCCAATATTCACATGCGGCTTCGACCGCTCAAACTTTTCCTTCGCCATGACGGATCTCCTATTCGCCTCTGACCTTGGCCACGATTTCTTGCGCGGCCTGAGTCGGTACTTCTTGGTATGAATGAAACTGCATCGTGTAGTTCGCACGTCCCTGTGTGCGGGATCTCAGGTCACCGACGTAACCGAACATCTCCGCAAGCGGAACGAGCGCGTTGACAACCTTCGCTTGACCCCTGGGCTCCATCGATTCGACCTTGCCACGACGTGACGAGATGTCGCCGATGACATCGCCCATGTAGTCCTCGGGGGTGACGACCTCGAGGGACATCACCGGTTCAAGGAGCTTGACACCTGCGGACTTGGCCGCCTCCTGGATCGCCATCGACCCCGCGATCTTGAAGGCCATCTCGTTCGAGTCAACGTTATGGCTCGAACCATCGATGAGGCGAGCCCGGATGTCCGTCAGCGGATATCCGGCGAGCACACCGTTGGCGAGTGCCTCCCGCATGCCCTTTTCGACAGCTGGGATGTACTCGCGGGGAACGTTTCCGCCCTTGACGGCATCCTCGAACTCGAAACCGGATCCTGGTTCAAGGGGCTCGAGATCGATGACCACATGGCCATACATACCGGATCCACCGGTTTGGCGCTTGAACTTGGCATCAATCTTGCTGACCGGACGCTTGATCGTTTCGCGGTACGCGACCTGTGGGCGACCCACATTGGCCTCGACCTTGAATTCTCTGAAAAGCCTGTCGACGATGACCTCAAGGTGGAGCTCGCCCATTCCTTCGATGATCGTTTGACCCGTCTCGTCGTCGCTGTGAACCGTGAAGGTTGGGTCCTCTTCCGTGAGTCGTGCAAGACCGGTACCGAGCTTGTCCTGGTCAGACTTGGTCTTTGGCTCGATTGCCACCGAGATCACCGGATCGGGAAAGGTCATCGACTCAAGCTGTACGGGGTCATTCGCTGCCGAGAGCGTGTCACCTGTCTTGGTGTTCTTGAGGCCGACGGCGGCGACAATGTCACCCGTCATGATCTCGTCGATGTCCTCCTGCTTGGCAGCGTGCATGCGCAGGAGACGTCCGAACCGTTCCTTCTTGCCGTTCGTCGTGTTGACGACGGAATCGCCCTTGTCCGCTCTGCCGGAATACACACGAAAATACGTGAGCTTCCCGACATACGGGTCGGACATGATCTTGAAGGCGAGAGCCGAGAAGGGCTCTGAATCAAGCGCCTTGCGCTCCCTGATGTCGTCTTCGTCCCCGGGTCGGAATCCCCGCATTGGCGGGAGATCCGCTGGCGACGGAAGGTAGGCAACGACTGCGTCGAGCAGGGGCTGAACACCCTTGTTCTTGAACGCGGTTCCCAAGAGCACAGGGACAAAGGCACGCTCGATCGTTCCCTTGCGGATGACGGTACGAATCTCGTCCGGTGTGAGTTCCTCTTCCGTGAGGTACTTCTCCATGAGGGATTCATCCTCGGCTGCGACGATATCGAGCATCTTGTGATGCCACTCGTTCGCAAGATCCACCAGCTCGGCCGGGATCTCGGCCTCTTCCCACTTCACACCGTCGTCATCGTGCCAGAGGAAAGCCTTCATCTCGACGAGGTCGACGACGCCCTTGAAGTCGGCTTCGGCACCGATCGGGATCTGGACCGGAACAGGGTTGCCACCGAGGCGATCAATGATCGACTGATTTGCCGCGAAGAAGTCGGCTCCGATGCGGTCCATCTTGTTGATGAAGCAGATACGGGGAACGCCGTACTTGTCGGCCTGACGCCACACGGTCTCTGACTGAGGTTCGACCCCTGAGACGGCGTCGAATACCGCGACGGCACCGTCGAGCACGCGGAGTGACCGCTCGACCTCAACGGTGAAGTCGACGTGACCCGGTGTGTCGATGATGTTGATGGTGTGACCATGCCACGAAGTGGTGGTTGCAGCAGACGTGATCGTGATGCCGCGTTCTTGCTCCTGCTCCATCCAGTCCATGACGGCCGCGCCCTCATGAACCTCACCGATCTTGTGGGTGCGGCCCGTGTAGTAGAGAATCCGTTCGGTCGTCGTCGTTTTGCCCGCGTCGATGTGGGCCATGATTCCGATGTTGCGGATTGTCTCGAGTGGGATGGTTCGTGCCATGAGTTGTTACCAGCGGTAGTGGGCGAAGGCCTTGTTGGATTCGGCCATCTTGTGGATATCTTCGCGACGCTTGACAGCCGCACCGGTGCGGTTGGCAGCGTCGAGGATTTCGTTTGCAAGGCGTTCTGACATCGTGTTCTCTCGGCGCTTGCGTGCGAACTCGACGAGCCACCGAACCGACAGCGTCTGTGCACGCCGGGCTCGTACCTCAACAGGGACCTGGTAGGACGAACCACCTACTCGACGTGTCCTGACCTCCATTTGAGGGCGGATGTTGTCGATTGCACGCTTGAGAACGGGCAACGGCTCGGAGCCGGTGCGCTTCTCAACGGTGTCCATGGCCGTGTAGACGATGCGACGTGCGGCGCCCTTCTTGCCCTTGAGCAGGACCTTGTTGATGAGCTGGGTGACCCGACACGACTGATAGATCGGCTCCGGCTCAAGCTTGCGTAC
>QQUL01000259.1 GCA_008501565.1 Armatimonadota bacterium | reverse complement strand
TCGGGATCGGTCATGATCGTTGCGGGATTCGAGTTCACGAGCACGACCCGATACCCGTGTTCTCGCAGCACCTTGATCGCCTGGGTTCCCGAATAGTCGAACTCGCAGGCCTGGCCGATGATGATGGGTCCGGACCCGATCACGAGAATCGATGCAATGTCGTCGCGTCTAGGCACGGTCGGCCTCGATTGCAGCAACGAACTGATCAAACAACCCGCTCGCGTCGTTCGGCCCGGGCGCTGCTTCCGGGTGGTATTGGACGGAGAACGCAGATATGTCGAGACACGCAAGACCTTCGTTTGTTCCGTCGTTGAGGTTCTGGTGCGTTGACCTGACCTCGCCGTATGGCGTTTCAACGATGGGGGGAAGCTGGCCGGGAGTGGGCATTCCGGTCAAGGTGGGGCGGGGCTTGTCGGTGAGTGACCACAGGTCAAGGGAAAACCCGTGGTTTTGGGCAGTGATGTCGACGGTTCCGTCGACCAGGTTGCGCACAGGGTGGTTGCCGCCATGGTGTCCGAAGGGAAGCTTGAACGTCGAGGCACCAAGTGCAAGACCGAGCACCTGGTGACCAAGACAGATACCGAATATCGGCACCTTTCCCAAGAGACCCTGTATTGCCGCAATGGATTCGGTGAGCGGCTCCGGATCACCTGGTCCGTTTGCAAGGAAGACACCATCTGGATGCAGTGCAAGCGTCTCGTCGGCGGTCGTACTGGCGGGCACCACGGTCACGTCGAGTCCCCGTGCGTTGAGGCTCGCACAGATGTCTCGTTTGATACCGAAGTCGTAGGCCACGATCGAACCGATGGGATCCCGGGTCGCCGCCGACGAGTACGACCTCGTCGTCGTAACGCTCGATACGAGGTCTTGACCGGACATCGAGGGGGCGCCAGCGGCGATCGCGACGAGCTCGCCTTCGTCGATGTCAGATCCGACCGCAACCGGCATTGCGCCGCGGTCCCGGATGTGTCGTGTCAGGCGACGCGTGTCGATACCGCTCAGCGCGACGATCTGTCGTTCCGTGAGATAGTCAGCGAAGAGTTGATCGGCTCGCCACGATGATGAACTACGACTCAGCGAACGGGTCACGAGCGCTCTTGCGTGAATGACGCTGGACTGGTCGTCATCGCGGTTCGCCCCGTAGTTGCCGACGTGGGGCGATGTCAGCACAACGATCTGACCGGCATAGGAAGGATCGGTGATGATCTCCTGATAACACGTCATGGCCGTGTTGAAAACGGCCTCACCGACGGCGACGCCTTCGGCGCCAACGGCGACGCCGCGGAAGAGTGCACCGTCTGATGTGGCGAGGAGACCCTGTTTCACGATGACACCGTGTGGGTCACGCTGCCGCGCAGCATGGTCATGTGAACGCGTCCCGTCATCTGTCTTCCGAGATAGGGAGCGTTTCGGCTCTTCGACTCGGTGGAAACGGGCACCCACACGTCCGATGGATCGATCACGACCATGGTCGCATCGCCTCCGACTTCGAGTGGTGTCCCATGGTGTTCCAGCTGAGCGATAGCGGCCGGACGAATCGACATCCGGTCGAAGAACCGTTCCTGATCCAAACCGGCCACGCCGATCGCGACCGACGCCGCCCATTCCAACCCGAGGATGCCATTGGGTGCATGTTCGAACGGGACTTCCTTCTCAAGAGCAGCGTGTGGGGCGTGGTCGGTGGCAATCGCATCGATTGTCCCGTCGAGCAAACCCTCCACCAATGCTGCTCGATCGTGCGGTTCCCGCAGCGGCGGCATGACTTTGAAATCGGAGTGGGTCGTGGCGACGTCGGTGTGGTCGAAGGTCAGGTGATGGGGAGACACTTCCGACGTCACGCGGAGCCCACGCTCCTTCGCCGAGCGGATCAACTTCACACCCGACGCGGTCGAGAGATGCTGGACGTGGTAGTGCGCACCGGTCATTTCTGCAAGCGTGATGTCGCGTGCGATCGTGATGTCGTCTGCCTGGCTCGGAATGGCATACATCCCCAGACGCGACGAGACCGCCCCTTCGTGCATGAACCCTGCGGCACTCAGATCCGGATCGACGGCGTGTTGGGATACCACACCGCCGAGTGCAGCGATGTATTCCATGGCGGCGCGCAACAAGGCGGCATTCTTGACCGAATCGCCATCGTCGGTGAAGACCCGGACACCGGCGTTCCAGAGGTCGTCAAGATGCGACATCGTCTCACCGCGTCGGCCAAGCGAGATGCAGCCTGCCGAGAACACATCGACGAGGCCGACATCGTCGCCTCGGTCGCGGACGAATCGCGCGAGGTGCCCGGCGTCGATCGGTGGATCGGTGTTTGGCATTGCGATCACGGCCCCATATCCACCAGCGGCGGCGGCTCGAGAGCCCGAAGCGATGTCTTCCTTCCATTCCTGCCCCGGTTCACGCAGGTGCGCATGAAGGTCGACGAGGGCGGGCCCGATCCACTTCGCGGCACAGTCCACTGTTCGTGTCGAGTCCCCGAGATCGTCGCCGATCGCGACGATGGACCCACCTTGAACGGCGACGCTCGCCTTCCTCACACCTGCGGAAGTGAGCACGGAGCCGTTCGCCAGGACGATGTCATGCATCGCGCTCACCGCCGAGGAGTCTGAAGAGGACGGCCATTCGGGTCGCGACCCCGTTGGATACCTGCTCGAGGATGAGGGCACGTTTGTCATCCGCAACATCGTGACTGATCTCAACGCCTCGATTCATCGGACCGGGGTGCAACACGACCGCGTCAGACTTGAGTGCAGCGAATCTCCGATTCGACATGCCGAAGCGTTCGGCATACTCGGCGAACGAGGGAAACACCGACGCTCCACCGCGTTCGGTCTGCACACGCAACAGGTAGACCACGTCGACGTTCGGGATCACCGCATCGAGGTCGGAGGTCGTACTGACCGGCCACGAAGCAATGTCGACCGGCAGCAGCGTCGGGGGGCCGACCAGCGTCACCTCCGCTCCGAGGGTTGACATGGCGAAGACGTTCGATCGCGCAACCCGAGAGTGTTTGATGTCGCCCACAATTGCGATCTGGAGACCGTCGAGGGAACCAAAACGCTGTCGGATCGTCTGGCAGTCGAGGAGCGCCTGCGTGGGGTGCTGGTGCGCGCCATCGCCGCCGTTGACGATGGGAATGTCAAGCCAATCGGCAAGTCGCCATGCCGCACCGGTCGCCTTGTGACGAACGACCATGAGATCGACACCCATCGCTCGCACCGTGAGCGCCGTGTCCTTGAACGATTCACCTTTCGAAAGTGCTGACGTCCCTGGCGAAAACGCCACCGTGTCGGCCGAGAGTGCCTTGGCCGCCTTGTCAAAGGACATCTTGGTCCTTGTGGACGGTTCAAAGAACATTGTGGCGATCGTCTTCCCACGCAGGGCGGGCACCTTCGGGATTGGTCTCTTGAGCACTTCCGTGAACCCGTCGGCATCGTCGAGGAGTCCTTCGATCGTCTCCCTTTCGAGATCCTCGGTGGTGAGAAAGTGCTTCATCCGAGAACCTCATCTCCGATCCACACGCCATCCTCATCATCATGCGGTGCGATGCGTACCGAGACGTGCTCGGTCATTGACGTCGGTATGTTCTTGCCGACGAAATCGGGGCGGATGGGCAATTGTCGATGTCCACGATCAACGATGACGGCAAGCTGCACGGTGCGGGGTCTCCCGAGGTCTGCAAGAGCATCGAGAGCCGCTCGAATGGTCCGGCCCGTGTACAGGACATCGTCGACAAGG
>QQUL01000223.1 GCA_008501565.1 Armatimonadota bacterium | reverse complement strand
CATGGTCGTGGCAGGGACCGTGACAGACAAGATGGCACCGGCGATCCGGCGCCTCTCCGACCAGATACCGGATCCCAAGTATGTGATCTCGATGGGATCATGCTCGAACTCGGGTGGTCCCTATTGGGATTCGTATTCTGTGACGAAGGGCGTCGACCAGGTGATGCCGGTCGACATCTACGTCCCTGGGTGTCCTCCCCGTCCTGAGGCGCTTCTCCAGGGCATCATTCTCCTCCAGGAACGCATCCAGAACGAGGACTTGAAGAAGAAGTGGAGTGGGGTTGATGAGCGCCACGCCTGACACACCAGCCACGGAAACCGACACCGTCGATACGGATGCGGCAGTGACCGATACCGACACGGTTGAAAACGACACGGTTGAGACCGATTCACTTCAAGAATGGGCTGATGCACTCGTCGATGAACTCGGCGCCCTCTGTTCAACGGTCGAGTTCGACACGGTTCGCATCCACGTTGACCCGGCACGATGGGTCGAGACGATCAATCAGGCCCGCAAGAAGCTTGAGCTCTTCTCGTGGCTTTCGGCGATCGACTGGTCCAAAGATGTCGAAGTCGGGGATACGGTCGAAGACGTTGACGCTTTGGAGGAACGCTTCGAGGTGCTCTGTCGCCTTTCGTCGGTCGAGAACGCAGATGGTGCCATCTTTGTTGCGGTGATCGACAAGGAGAACCCGTCCATCGACTCGCTGATGCCGACGATCGGCGGGGCCGAATGGCACGAGCGCGAAGCGCATGAAATGTTCGGCATCGACTTTGTCGGAAACACAAACCTGGCTCCGTTGTATCTCCCGGACGATTTCATCGGGAACCCCCTCCTCAAGTCGTATCCACTGCTGAGCCGTGAGGTCAAGCCGTGGCCGGGCGACGTCGATGTGGAGCCGATGCCCGAAGAGCCCGAAGTCACAGCGACCGATGACGTCGAGTCAGACGAGGACGGTGAGGAATCATGACTGATCTCGGCATGATCCATCGCTCCGAGTCCGCGGTTTCCATCGAACTCCAGACGCCCGACATGACGCTCAACATCGGGCCACAGCATCCCTCGACGCACGGTGTCCTCCGGCTCATCGCCAAAGTTGCAGGCGAACGTGTCACCGACGTCGAACCTGTCATCGGGTACATGCATCGTGGGTACGAAAAGCTCTCAGAAGTCCGCACGTATGCCCAGATCACCACGTTGGTGAACCGCATCGACTGGGTGGCCGGGTTTGCCAGCGAGGTACCGTTCATCGCCGGCGTTGAGAAGCTCATGGATGTCGAAGTGCCTCCCCGCGCCCAATACGTTCGGATGATCCTCACGGAACTTGCCCGAATAGCATCACACCTCGTCTTCATGTCCTCCTACCCCCTCGAACTCGGCGCCACAACCCCCCTCATGTACGCGTTGCGTGAACGTGAATACATCCTCGAGCTGATCGAGGAAGTGACCGGCGGCCGATTCCACCCGAACTTCAACAGGGTCGGGGGTGTCAAGCCGGTCTATGGCGGCGGATCGATGACGAAGAAGTGGTCGCTGGATCTCCCTGAGGGCTTCCTCCAGCGGGCCAGGGACGCCATGGATCGGATGGAGCAGATCTGTGACGACATCGACACCCTCGTCAGCGACAACGAGCTCATCAAGATGCGTACCGTTGGGGTCGGTGTCATTCCACGTGACAAGGCACTCGAGTATGGGCTCACCGGACCGAACCTGAGAGCATCCGGGGTTGCCTACGACCTGCGAAAGGTCGAGAACCTTCTGCCATACGATGAGATCGACTTCGACATCGCCGTTCGCACCGGGGGTGACTGCTACGACCGGTACGTCATCCGAATCGAAGAGGTGCGCCAGTCCTCAAGGATTGTCCGTCAGGCAGTTGACCAGATTCCCTCAGGACCGCTACAGACAAAGGTACCCCGTGTCCTCAAGGCACCCCGGGGTCAGGTCTACTCACGGGGGGAGAACCCGAAGGGTGAGTTCGGGTATTACATCGTCTCTGAAGGCGCACGGATGCCGTATCGCCTCAAGATTCGCTCGACGAGTTTCTCGAACCTGTCGATTCTCAAATGGGTGCTCCAAGATGCCCTCCTCCCGGACCTGGTTGCCATCATGGGTTCTCTCGACTTCGTCCTTGGAGATGTCGATCGATGAACTTCTGGCTTGAACTGATCATCAAACTCGTAGCGATCCTCGGATTCGTCCTGACCGGCGCGCTCGTTGTCATCTATGCCGAGTTGAAAGCCGGTTCGCACATGCAGGGTCGGATCGGGCCGTACTACGCAGGTGGTCGTTGGGGATGGGCCCAGCCGCTCGCCGACGGTCTCAAGTTCCTCCAGAAGGAAGACCTTTCACCCATCGGAGCGGACCGCACCGTCTATGGATTTGCCCCGTATGTCGTGATGATGTCCACGCTTGCGGTGTTCGTGGTGATCCCATTCGGACCCGACATGGTGGGCCGGGACCTTGATCTGGGCATCTACTTCATCCTCGCCATATCGTCGCTTTCGGTGCTCGGCATCCTGATGGCTGGCTGGTCATCGGCAAACAAATACTCACTGATGGGTGGGTTGCGCGCCGCTGCCCAGCTCATCGCCTATGAGCTTCCTCTCGTCCTTGCTGCTGCTGCGGTTGTGGTGCAGGCAGGCACGATGTCAATGAACGGCATTGTCGCTGCTCAATCGGAAACGTGGTTCACCGTCGCCGGAATCGATATTGCGATGCCCTTCCTGCTCAAGGGACAGATCATCAGTTTCATCATCTTCATGATTGCGGTGGTCGCCGAGCTCTCCCGGATCCCGTTCGACATGCCCATTGCCGAATCTGAGCTGACCATGGGGTATCTCACCGAGTACTCGGGAATCCGGTTCACGATGTTCTTCCTCGGCGAATACGCGTCAATGATTGCTTTCAGCGCCATTGCGGCAACGCTGTTCCTTGGCGGATACGCAGCGCCCGGCGTTCCCGACAATCTGGCGAACCTTGTGGGCCCCGGGGTGATGCTGCTCAAGATTGCGTTGATCGTCTTTGTGATCATCTGGATCAGGTGGACGTGGCCCCGACTCCGGGAAGATCAGCTCCAGCGGTTGGCGTGGTTCTGGCTCATTCCCATCGCTCTTGCCAACATTGGCGTGATCGCGATCTTCAAAGTGGTGTTCTAGATGAGCGACAAGCAAATCAGATTCCCATTCCGTGGCCTCTGGGAAGGCATGTGGTTGACGCTCAAGACGATGCTCAAACCTGCACCTGTCACCATGTATCCACAGGTCCAGGAAGAACCCGTCCCACGTGCCAGGGGCGTCATCGCGCTCGACGTCGAGGCCTGCACCGTCTGCATGTTGTGTGCCCGTGAATGCCCCGACTGGTGCATCTACATCGAGGGTCACAAGGAAGAGCAGCCGCCGTCGAAGCCAGGTGGTCGGCCTCGTGCCCGTGCCACGCTCGACCGGTTCGACATCGACTACTCGCTGTGCATGTACTGCGGCATCTGCGTTGAGGTATGCCCGTTCGATGCCCTCTTCTGGACACCCGAATACGAGTACAGCGAACCGAGCATCACCAACCTCCTGCACGACATGGACAAGCTGACCTACTGGCTTGGAACCGTGCCCGAGCAGCCAAAGTTGGAGAAATCATGACGGTTTCGATCTCCGAGTTCTTCAAGGAATCAGCCAACTGGGCCTTCTTGGCGATTGCTCTACCGACTCTGTTCGCGGGGTGGCGGACTGTCACGAGCAACAAC
>QQUL01000168.1 GCA_008501565.1 Armatimonadota bacterium | reverse complement strand
TCGGATCGTGATCGGCAGTGCCACAGCGACGACCGCAAACGAGGGAATCGCACGGCCGATGTTGACGACGGAGACGACGAACGTTCCTCCCATCCTTCGGTGTGCCAGATACACAGCCACGGGCACCGCTACGACGGTCGCGACAACCATCGCCAACGCGGACATCTGAACGTGTTCCCACAGTCTGTTCGGGATGCCGTCGGCGCCCGACCAATTGACAGGGTCCGAGAACCACTCGGCGACGTCGCCAATGAATCCGTTCATCAGCCGATCCTCTTTTCGCGCCACGGGGTGAGAATCCGCTCCACACCGACGAGGCTGAGGTCCGCCGAGACGGCAAGGACGATCGAAAGCGCCGTGCCAACGAAGATCTGAGTCGTCCCGATGGGGCTGGAAAACGTTTGCAGGCCACGAAGGATGAAGTACCCGAGTCCGCCCAGCCCGATCAGGGAGGTGACCGTCACCAGACCAATGATTGTCACTGTGGCAAGTCTGACTCCGGTGATGATCACCGGCAGGGCGAGAGGAACCTCGATCCTGAGAAACCGATCTCGACGGGAATATCCCATCGCATCGGCGGCCTCGAGTACCGCAGGGGGGACCTCGTCGATGCCCGTCACCATGGTGCGGACCAGAATCAGGAGGGTGTAAGAGACGAGACCGATCTCGGCCGTGAGCAGCGACAGGCCGGTGAAAGGCACGAGAAACGTGAACAGTGCAAGGCTTGGAATCGTATACAACAAGCCAGTGATCCACGTGATCGGGGGATAGCTGCGCCGCCACCTCAGAGCAATCAGCGACAACACGACGCTGACCACGATACCGATCCCCACCGCGATGACCGTGAGCACGATGTGTTCGACGGTTCGATCCCAGATATTCGCAAGGTTGCGGCCTATCCAATCCCACACGATGAGGGGTTGGTTCGAGGTCTGTGCGACCAATGTCATCCTGCGAGTCGCCGATGGATCATGTCGATGGTGACGACTCCAAGGCACACGGTCCCGTCGAACACGGCGACATGATGACCGTTCCCTGACACGATCGCGTCGAGTGCCTCCTTGAGCGATACGCCGATGTCGATCGCCCCGGCAGAGTGATAGTCGATTCCGTCAGGCGGGAGAGGTTCGAGGGAAGATCCATCAATCGGAAGCAATGACAGTCGTTTGATGGCTCGATCGGTCCCGAGGAAGCCCGCAACGAACGGGTTGGCAGGGTGAGCGAGCAACTCACCTGGCATTGCGAACTGCTCGAGCACACCGCCGGTGTTCAGGATCGCAACGCGATCACCGACAAGGATGGCCTCATCGATGTCATGGGTCACGAACACGATTGTCTTGCGGAGGCGTGCTTGCAGGTCGAGCAGTTCTCGCTGGAGGTGCTCGCGTACGACAGGATCGACCGCGCCGAAGGGTTCATCCATCAACAACACAGGAGGGTCTGCGGCAAGGGCCCGAGCGACGCCGACACGCTGCCTTTGTCCCCCCGAAAGCTCCGATGGGTAGCGCTGCAGAATCGATCGGTCGATCGCGACGAGATCAACCAACTCATCAACCCGTGATCGGACACGATCGGAGTCCCAACCGAGAAGCGAGGGGACCGTGGCGATGTTCTGCTCCACCGTTCGGTGGGGGAACAAGCCGACCTGCTGGATGACGTATCCGATGTTGCGGCGGAGTTCATGCAGTGGGACCGCGCTCACATCGGACCCCGCAACAGTGACCTTCCCGGAACTCGGCTCGATCAAACGGTTGATCATTCGAAGGGTCGTCGTTTTCCCGCAACCCGATGGTCCGACCAATGCCACCACCTCACCCTGTTCGATCGTGAGACTGAGGTGTTCGACGGCGTCGGCATCGGTTCCAGCGAAACGCTTGCTGACGTCAATGAGCTCGATCATTGGAGAGTTCGACACGGCGACCACCTTACGGTCAACCGTGAATCAGAACCGCAATTGATTCCGGGCGGCGGCGGCGCAGCAGCTAGTGTTCCGGACTGATGACGACGCCACCCAAGACACCGACTGACCCACATCCGTATCTGCCCGATTGGGTGAATCCTGTCACGATGCGCGGGCTGGTTCTGGTCCTTGCCGGCCTCATCACGCTCACCTTTCCCAGCTTCTCGGAGAAGATGCTCCAGTGGGTGGTTGTTGGTGCGCTTGTCGTGCTCGGGGCTTCGACACTTTGGTCTGCGCTCCGAAGCAAACCAACGAAATACGTCGACATCGCCATCGGCATCGCCTATCTCGCGGTCGGCATCGGTCTTGCGGTGTTTTCGGAAGCCGCCGTCGGTGTCATCGCCAAGGCGATCGGCGTTGTCATGGCCATCGTGGGTCTCGGGATCATCGTGCGAGTCCTTCGACACAGGCGTTCAGACATCAACTGGACCTTCAATGTCGTGCGGGGAGGGCTCTACATCGCTGCCGGTCTCGTGGTCGCCGTACTCCCGGATGCGATCGCATCCTCACTGATTCTCGCAGCCGCCGCCGGAGCCATCATCCTCGGAGCCCTCACACTCGCCATCGGCCTTACCGAGCCCGACGCGAGCGACATCAGTCCTGGAGACCTGGGTGCATTCGCCAAGGAATGGCTCACCGAACGGGACCTCGGTGACGACATGCGAGACGAGGTTGTCGACAGCCTGTTCTTCGAGGAACCAGGTTCGGTACAGAAGCAGGTCGGATTCTGGGTGCTTCTCGTCCTTTCGGTCGCAATCGCGACCCTTGGTGTCCTCGCTGACTCAACGGCCGTGGTGATTGGAGCGATGCTTGTCGCCCCACTGATGACGCCCATCATGGGGGTCAGCGCAGCAATCGTGAATGGTTGGATGCGGAGAGTTTCGACATCCTTTGCAACAATCGTCGGTGGTGTCGGTGTGGCGATCGGTGTGTCGTGGATCATCGCGGCATGGACGCCACAGCTGATCCCGCTTTCGTCCAACACACAGGTGCTCTCACGAATCTCGCCAACGCTGATCGACCTGATGATCGCGGTCGCTGCGGGTGCAGCGGGTGCCTACGCCACGATTGACAAGCGAGTTTCCTCCTCCATCACCGGCGTCGCGATCGCTGTCGCTCTTGTCCCTCCTCTCGCCGTTGTTGGCGTCACGCTCAAGGACGGCTCAAGCTCCGATGCCCTCGGAGCATTCCTCCTCTTCGCAACGAACCTTGTTTCCATCATCCTTGTGGCGTCGGTGGTCTTCCTCGTCGGGGGACTGGCACCAATCGAGAGCATGCGAGAAAACTCAGCCAAGATGCGCACCATCATCGGAACGGTGCTTCTCGGGGCACTGATCATCATCGTCCCGCTGGCGTTCACCTCGGAAGGCATCATCGTTTCGGCGGCGAGGCAATCGACGGCGCAACGTCTGACACGGGAATGGCTGAAACCTGAGACCGAGATGACGGTGAATCGTGTCACCGTCGATGGCTCCGACATCGCTGTCGTCATCTCGGGGAAGGGCACGTTGCCTTCCATCGAAACATTGGAGTCGGACCTGGAGTCCCAGTTCAATGAAGAGGTGACCGTGACGGTCGAGTACTTTCCTTCCGAGATTCTCACCTCAGACAGCCAATAGGGCTCGATCCGGTTGATCGTCCGTATCCTTGCGCTATGACGACTGGCGACACCCGTACCGATGACATTCTCCACGTGACGGTTTCTGGCGATGTGTATCTCAAGTCACGCCAGACACAGAAGGCTCTCATTCGCCGCGTCCGTGCAAGACTGGCACGAGCACTGGCTGCTGTGGGCCACAA
>QQUL01000230.1 GCA_008501565.1 Armatimonadota bacterium | reverse complement strand
GAAGATCTCCTTCACTCCAGCCCACAACCCGGTGGCGTGCTCGTGATCGTGTCCATCGGCATGATCGTGGCCGTGATCGTCATGGTCGCGATGCTGTCGGTCGTGATGGTCGTGGGGAACCTCGGCGGGAGCTGTTGGGTCTTCAGGGCTCAAAACACTATCCTTAGCGACAGGTGCATATCAGCACCGGTACGTCGATGTACTTACAGAGATTTCAGTATGATACCTGTGAAATCTTAGAAAGGGCAAACTGAAGTGCCGCACAGCCACCGACCAACGAGGGCCACTGGCAACGGACCGACCACCGCGGCGGACCAGGCCTACGTTTCTCTTCGTCGGGAAATACTGAGTTGTGAGCTCGCCCCGGGGGCCCGGATTGTCGAAAGCGAGATCGCCGAACGTCTCGACATGAGCAAGACACCTGTGAAAAAGGCTTTGGGGATGCTTGAGCATGAGGGCTTTGTTGAAGTTCTACCTCGCCACGGGTACAGGGTGACCGAGATCACGCTCGCCGATGTCCAGGAGATCTACCAGCTCCGGTTGATCACGGAACCAGCGGCAGCGGAGCTGGCCGCAACGAACGCCACCCCCGAGCAGCTTCAGGAGATGCGGAGGCTGGTCGACGACGCGCCAAACGACTCGTTCGAGGAGCAGGCCGCAAAAGTCCTCCGATTCCACGAGGTGCTCGCTGAAGCGTCAGGAAACGAGCGTTTGAGCCTCATACTCAGTGGACTGATGGACGAGACTCAGCGACTCATGTCGATGGGTCTCGACATCGGAGAGAGCTTGTCCCAACAGGCAGGCGAACACCGAGAACTCGTGGACGCGCTACTCAAGGGAAACCACCACATCGCCAGAGAGATTGCAAAGACACAAGTTGAAGTAGGGCGTATGCGAATGTTCGAAGCGATCCTTGCATCCCTCACAACCGCTGGTGGGGCAGCCGATACCGTAGTTCTTCGCCCTGCGAACCGAAACCCGGGCCGTACGGGCGATCAAGCCTGATACCGCCCCGATATCGGCCACGAACGTGTGAGTGGTCCGGTCCCCGCTCACGATGCGACGAGATTGTCAGCGAGCCAGCAGCTCTCGGATGGCAGCGCCCATGCGGGTTTCTTCGCGCTCACGGAGTCCAACGTTGGCTCGCAGCAGTTCGAGTTCTTGTGCGATGGCTCGGGCTCCGCCCGGGATTGTGTGATCTTCGAACCACGCCGCGATCGATGCGGCGACGTCAGGTTCGGAGCGGTGCGGAATCTGATGAATGAAGCCTCGCTTGTTTGCGTGCGGCATCGTGTTGATGACGTTGTCCCAGTTCTCCTCGATGAGCTTCCAGATCATCGGTCCGTTTTCGCGATGACCGATCAGGAGAGCGAGAACCCAGAACGAGTCCTGCGTCCTGATCTGTCCGTCGAGGACCATGTGGAACATGCGTTCGGCAGATGCTGGATCCGGGACCTGTGTGGCCGCACGGAGATATTTGACCGTGTGCTGCGGATTTGTTGCGTTCTTCGACTTGTCGATGAGCTCGTCAAACAGATCAGCATCGCTGTTGGCTGCAACGATCATCAGCGCGGCATCGGCAACTTCCGCATCGACTGGTTCATCGGAGCGATACATCTGCAAGGCCGTATCGATCGTGTCTTGGTCCGCGCCGAGGTTCCCAAACGTTCTGAGTAGAAGGCCCCGCATCTGACGTCGACGATCCGACTCGTCATCCCCGACGGTCCAGCCGAGCTCTTCGACCTTTCCTGACACCACCTCACGCACATACTGCTGCATCACTGGGCGGTCATCCGACGAGATGACTCGGTCAAGGCCCGCTACACCGGCGAGTGCGATCGACCAGACGTCCACCTCGTCCTCATCGCTGAGTCCGGCGACGAGCTCGAGATAGCTCGATGCGGGTGTGTCACCTTTGACGACGGCGGCATAGGCGTCCGAGACGATCCCGTATCGTTCAATCGGATCGAGATCTGTGAGCCTGTCAACAACTCCGCTGAGGAGCTCCTGGCTGTATCCGACGCGGTAGAACCCCTCTCCCCCTGCGTTCACAATGAGGTCATCTGCGGCTTCGATGGTGACTGGCTCTTCACCGACGATGACCTTGCCATCACCGTCGGACGACGAGTACAACACGGGAACCTGCCACGTACCATCGCCCTCGCCAATGAGGCGAAAGTGCTCCTGGGTCACCCGGAACGTGTCAGCGACTTGTTCGACGTTCAAGCGCGGATACCCGCCCTGGAAGATCCAAGTGTCCATGATCTGGCCGACCGGCTCGCCCGAAGCCGCTTCCAACGCAGCCCACAGATCAGGGGTGTCGGTGTTTCCGTATGCGTGCTTCTTCAGATAGCCGTTGATCCCTGTGCGGAACGCCTCTTCCCCGATGTACCGCTCAAGCATCCGCAGCACCGACGAACCCTTCTGATACGTCAGCACATCAAACATGGCGTTGGCATCGGAAGGAGACTTGACTTCAAACTCGATCGGTCGCGTCGAAGCCAGAGCATCGATCTCCTGGCTGATCGCCCGCATGGCAGAAAACGACAGCCAACGGTTCCACTCGGGCTTGTATGCATCGACACATTTGATCTCCGCAAAGGTCGCGAACGCCTCGTTGAGCCAGATGCCGTTCCACCATTTCATCGTGACCAGATCGCCGAACCACATGTGTGCGATCTCGTGGGCAATCACATCTGCGACTCTGGTGAGCTCAGCCTGCGTCGCCGTGTCGGGGTTCAGCAGAAGTGCCGTTTCTCGATAGGTGATGCAACCAAGGTTCTCCATCGCGCCGAATGCAAAATCGGGGATCGCGACCATGTCGAGTTTGTCGCCCGGGTACGGAATGTCGTAGTAGTCGCAGAAGAAGCGCAGGGCATGTGCGCCCATGTCGAGGGCGAATTCCGTGAGGTGTTCGTTCCCCGGCGGCGCGATGATTCGAAGCGGCACACCATCGACGTCGACCGGATCGGTTGCGACAAGCTGTCCAACAACGAATGCCACGAGGTATGTGGACATCTTCATGGTGGTGTCGAAGCGAATCTCGACCTTGCCGGAATCGAGGACGGTCCTTGCGATTTCACCGGCGTTCGTGACAGCAGACAGCCCCTCGTCGACGATCAGCGTCGTACGAAAAGTGGCCTTGAAATCGGGCTCATCCCAGCACGGGAAGGCGCGTCGTGCATCGGTTGCCTCGAATTGGGTCGTGGCGATCGTTTGTTCGTTGCCATCGTCGTCGGTGAATACCGAGCGGTAGAAGCCACGAAGATCGTCGTTGAGGATCCCGGCGAAATCGATGACGAGGACCGCGGCTCCCGATGAGAGTTCCGTGTCAAATGCCAGTGTTGCCGTTTCGGAATCCTCATCGAGTACGACCGAACCGCGAAAGTAGGCACCTCCCTGGGACACGGTCGCTGAACGCAGTTCCAGTTCGATCGCGTGCAGTTCGATGATCGAGGTCGGCTCGACAATATCGAGATCAATTCTGACTGAACCCCTAGACGATGCTGCAGCAAGATCGGGTTCGAGCGCTATGTCGTAGTGGCTCGGCAGCACGTTTCGTGGCAGGCGGTAGTCGGCTTCCGAAGCCATGGATTCCCCTTCAAGCAGCAAGCAGTCTGCCCGATGCTAAGGGTCGCCATTCCCGTATTGAGGATGTGGCTACCGTTGGACCATGTGCAGATCTATTCACAGACTCAGAGACGGACAACAGATCCACGGTCCTACCGCGATGGAGGAAGCCGACCGTCAATACGTCAGACAA
>QQUL01000375.1:7455-14747 GCA_008501565.1 Armatimonadota bacterium | reverse complement strand
GGACATGGTTCCCGAGTCGATCAAGGACACATACGAGAAGCTCGGGATTCCCGAGGCCGAACGCAAGTACCTGGCGGGTGTGACGGCCCAGTACGAGTCCGAGGTGGTCTATCACCGCAACCGTGAGGATCTCGAACAGCTCGGTGTGCTTTTCTCGGACATGGATACAGCGGTCCGGGAGTATCCCGAGCTCGTGCAGGAAAACTTCGGAACGGTCATCCCACCCAATGACAACAAGTTTGCGGCGCTCAACTCCGCCGTGTGGTCAGGTGGATCGTTCATCTACGTGCCGCCCGGCGTGCACCTTGAACAGCCACTCCAGGCGTACTTCCGTATCAACGCCGAGAGCATGGGGCAGTTCGAGCGGACGTTGATCATCGTTGACGAGGGTGCATACTGCCACTACGTCGAAGGATGTTCAGCTCCCACGTATTCAAACGATTCACTCCATGCCGCTGTGGTCGAGGTCGTTGTCAAGGAGGGTGGTCGCTGTCGCTACACCACCATCCAGAACTGGTCAAACAACGTGCTCAACCTGGTGACGAAGCGAGCCACGGCGTACAAGAACGCGACCATGGAATGGATCGACGGGAACCTCGGCTCGGGTCTGACAATGAAGTACCCGGCTGTCTGGCTGATGGATGAAGGCGCCCACGGAGAGGTCTTGTCCATCGCGTTCGCCAACACCGGCCAGGTGCTTGATGCCGGCGCAAAGATGGTTCATGCCGCCCCGAACACCACCTCGCTCATCACGTCCAAGTCGATCAGCAAGGGAGGCGGACGCTCGATGTACCGCGGTCTCGTCCGCGTTGAAGAGGGAGCCGAGAACTCCAAGGCGTTCGTGCGTTGCGACGCGCTGCTCCTCGACGAGGACTCTCGCTCCGATACCTACCCGTACATGGAGGTTGAGGAGTCCAACATCGACATCGGGCACGAGGCGACGGTGTCGAAGGTCGGTGAGGATCAGCTCTTCTACCTGATGAGCCGAGGCTTGACCGAGGAACAGGCAACAGCGATGGTTGTTGCTGGCTTCATCGAGCCAATCGTCAAGGAACTACCGATGGAATACGCCGTCGAGCTGAATCGCCTCATCGAACTCCAGATGGAAGGCTCCATCGGCTAGCGCACCGGCTGGCACAGGGTTGAGCAGTTTTGGTAGGCCTGGTGATGGGTACTCTGGGTGTTACCAAGCACACGGACCCGCGCCAGCAGCTGCGGGGCAACGACACGAAAAGGGGATCGCCGCCATGACCACCGAAACCACCACGCACACGATTCTTCGCGCTGAGGGCTTCTCCTGTCCTTCCTGTGTCCAGAAGATCGAAAAGCAGATCGGCAAGCTGAACGGCGTCGAGAACGTGGCGGTTCAGTTCGCTTCCGCCCGCATCGAGGTTGACCACGACGAGTCCAAGACCTCCGTCGACGACATCGTCGCTGCCGTCGCCAAGGCTGGCTACAAGGCCGCTCCTTCGGCGTTCTGACCTGCCGTTGAGGCCGGCCCGGCCGATCGGGTCGAGTAGATTCTGAGAGGAAGTCGTGACCCTGTCCCGCGCGTCCTCGTCTGCCCACGCCTCACAAGAAGGTTGCCCATCGTGAACAGTTTCCAGAAGTGGTTCCACGGCCACTGGTCCGTTCCCATCGTGTCTGGTGCGCTGATCCTCGTCTCGTTTGGTTTGGAATACATCGCCGGGGGTGCGTGGAACGTCACCCTCACCTCCCAGTGGTGGCTGGATGCCGGGGCCCATGCCGTCGATACCGATGGCGTTTTCACACTCGCCGATGCCTTCATGATCGCTGGGGCTGTCGTCGCTGGCTACCGCATCGTCATCAGTGCGATCAATGCCCTGTTGGCCAGGCACATCGGCATCGACCTGCTGGTCTCCATCGCTGCCACCGGAGCGATCATCATCGGCAACTTCTGGGAGGCAGCGGCTGTCACCTTCCTCTTTGCCGTCGGCCACACCCTCGAGGCGGCCACCATGAACAAGACTCGGTCGGCATTGGCCGAGCTCGTCGCGGTTGCGCCGGACGTCGCCGTCGTCATGCGTGACGGCGAACAGCAGGAGGTGCCCGCCCACCTGGTGAAGATGGGTGAGATCGTCCTCGTCAAGAATGGGGCCAAGGTCCCTGTGGATGGCCGAGTGGTCGCCGGAACCGGTGCCCTCGACGAGGCATCCATCACTGGCGAGTCCATCCCGGTCGAGAAATCCGAGTCCGATCGGGTCTTCGCTGGCACCGTATCTCGGGGCGGGTTCCTGCAGATAGAGGCCACCGGGGTGGGTGCTGACACCACATTGGCTCGCATCATCCATCGAGTCGAGGAGGCCCAGGACGCCAAGGCCAAGACCCAGGCCTTCATCGACCGCTTCTCACGCTGGTACACGCCTGCCGTGATTGTCCTTGCCGTCGTGGCTGGCCTCGTCACCCGCGACATCGTGCTGGCTCTGACCCTTCTCGTCATCGGCTGCCCAGGTGCTTTGGTCATCTCGATCCCTGTGGCGATCGTCGCAGGCATCGGCCGAGCCGCTCGCAACGGGATTCTCATCAAGGGTGGCGAGTACCTCGAAACCGCTGCCAAGATCTCGGCCGTGGCCGTGGACAAGACCGGAACCCTCACCGAGGGCAGGCCGCAACTGACTGATGTCGTGGTACTGAGTTCCTCGTACGACCGCACCGAGGTTCTGCGGTGGGCAGCGGCCGCCGAGGCCGGCTCGGAGCACCCACTGGCCCGTCCCATCCTCGACTCAGCCAAGAGGGAGGGTGTCGGCCCCGAAGGGATCCCCGGCACCGTAACCCCGGTACCGGGCAAGGGCATCGTGTCCGACGTCGATGGCATCAGGGTGCTGATCGGCAACGCTGCACTGTTGGTCGAGTACGGCATCGCCAACGGCGGTATGACCGAGCGTGCAGCTGCCGCCGCCGAGCAGCTCGCGGCTCAGGGCAAGACCCCGATGATCGTGGCTGTCGATGGCATCGTGATCGGTGTCGTTGCGGTGGCCGACCAGATCCGCGTGGATGCGCCCGAGATGGTCAAGCGTCTCCATGGCGCCGGTGTCGAGAAGGTCATCATGCTCACCGGCGATACTCGGCTGGTGGCTGAGGCCATCGGTTCCAAGACCGGCATCGACGAGATCTACGCGTCGCTGTTGCCAGAGGACAAGCTGAATGCGGTCGTTGCATTGCAGAAGCAGGGGCACACGGTCGCCATGGTCGGCGACGGGGTGAACGATGCCCCGGCCCTGGCCACGGCGAACATCGGCGTGGCGATGGGTGCGGCCGGTTCGGCTGTGGCGGTCGAGACGGCGGACATCGCGCTCATGGGCGACAACCTGCTCAAGCTCCCGGAATCCATCAGTCTCGCCAAGCGCACCGTCCGTGTGATGCGTCAGAACATCACGATCGCCTTGGTCACCGTGGTGCTGTTACTGGCGGGCGTCTTTGCCGGCGGTGTCACGATGTCCATCGGCATGCTGGTCCACGAGGCTTCCGTGATGGTCGTCATCGCCAACGCCATGCGGCTCATGCGCAACCCCGAGGATGCCACCGTCATGGCCAAGGAGCTGTGGACCCCCTCGCGGGCATCGGGGGACGTGAACGACGACATCGAGACGTCCACCGAGACGGCGAACACCTAACGGGTTGGTCGGGTGGTCGGGCCACCCGAGGATTCACTGAACGTATGGCTACGACGCCAGGAGGGCGGCATACTCGCGTGCCACCTGTGTACCGAGTCGTGCGTTGTTGTTCACGAGCGCGAGGTTGGCTGTGAGGCTGGCGCCCTCGGTGATCTCGACAATCCTTCCGAGCAGGAACGGGGTCGCTTCCTTGCCGTGAACACCCTGTGCATCCATGTCCGCGATCGCCTGCTCGATGATCACACTGATATCTGCAGCCGGGATCTCGTCCTCCACCGGGATGGGGTTGACGATCGCGATTCCTCCGGTCAGCCCGAGTCGCCACTTGGCAGCCATCATTGCTGCAAGCTCGGCGGGGGTGTCCAGCGTCATGGGGGCTGGGTGGCCACTGGCACGCGAGAAGAACGCCGGGAACTCATCGGTCCCGTACGCAACAACGGGTACGCCGAGTGTTTCAAGTGCTTCGAGCGTGAGTCCGATATCGAGAATTGACTTCACACCGGCTGAGACCACCGCAACGTCGGTGAGTGACAACTCAGTCAAATCGGCGCTGATGTCGTAGGTTCGTTCGGCGCCGCGATGTACGCCGCCGATTCCTCCCGTGACGAACACCGAAATCCCGGCCAAGGCGGCCAATCGCATGGTCGAGGCAACGGTGGTTGCACCGTGGGTGCGTTGGGACACGGTGTAGGGCAGGTCTCGAGTGCTGATCTTGGACACGTCGGGGCTGGTTGCGAGGAGGTGGAGGTCGTCGCTGGTCAGCCCGATCCGGGGGATGCCGTCGAGAACCGCGATCGTTGCCGGCACCGCCCCGCCGTCGCGGATGATCCGCTCGACCTCGGTGGCCATTTCGACGTTCTGTGGGAACGGCATCCCGTGGCTGATGATGGTGCTTTCGAGTGCAACGACAGGGCTGTGGTCATGCAACGCCTGGGCCACTTCGTCGGTGAGCACGAGATCGGGGTGTGGAGCGGTCATTCTTGTTCCTTTTGGTCGAGTGCGGTCTGAACCAGCCGTGGGGTCAGATCGGGTCGTACGGTGTGAGAGCTTGCAATGGTGAGGGCGGCGGCTGCGTGGCCGAACCGTGCGGCTTCCTCAGGCGAGCCACCCTTGAGCAGAACGTGACAGAACGCGCCAAGCATGGAGTCGCCTGCACCGCTGACGTCCTCGACAGTGGTTGGTATTGCCGCGATTTCAATGGCGGTATCGGTGGTGCTGAGCATTGAGCCGCGCTCGCCGAGACGGACCCAGACCAGCTCGACGCCGCGGTCGTGCAGAACCCGCGCTGCGGTTCGCACCTGTCGGTCAGTGCGTGTCGGCAGGTCAGTGAGTGCCGCGAGTTCGTCGCGGTTGGGCGTAACGGCATGCAGTCGGTCATCGATCGCGTCCTTGAGCTGAGCCGCCTTCGGCACACTCACGGGTTCGAAGATGGTGCGAACGCCTGCGGACAGATCCAGCGCGTACTCGAGGGCATTGAGGCTCAGATTGCCGTCAACGACCACCACTCCGGCGGCCCCGATCACGTCGCGAGCGTTGTGGAGTTGCGCGGGCCCGAGCTCAGCCGTCGTTTCCATGTCAGCGATCGCGACGATGAGTTCACCGTCGACGTCGAGCACTGCCGTGTAGGTGCCGGTCGGGCCATCGGTCCGCGCCACGTACTCAACACGTACCCCGGCTGCCGCGGTGTGGTCGAGCAGATTGTCGCCCATCGGGTCGCGTCCCACGATGCTGATCAGGTGTACTCGGTCACCGAGTCTGGCGATGTTCTCGGCGATGTTGCGCGCAACACCTCCCGGCGCCATCGAGCCATGACCGGGATTGCTGGTCTGGCTTGTCGCCGGAGCCTTGCTACGAGCCTTGAGGTCGACGTTGGCTCCGCCGATCACGACGGCTCCGGGCCGATCGGCAAGCACATAGCCACGGCCGAGGATCACACCCTTCTTGCCAAGATTGGACAGGTGCACGTTGATGGAGGCACGACTGGTTCCAAGCGTCTTGGCCAGCGCGTCGGTTCCAATCAGTGGATCGCGCCGAAGCAATTCGACGATTTGTTGTTCTCGCTCAGTAAGCACCTTATGATACTAAGGCACCTTTACCGGAATAAGCAAATGGTTTGTGTTGGGTTCCACACGACACGGCAACGAATGATTCGATCTTCGTGTTGTAAGGGGATCAGAGTGCTTCGACACCCGACTCTTTATGATGGCTCGATATGAAAGCGCTCTTGTTCGACCTTGACTGGACCTTGGTCGATATCCAGGGTTTTACCGATTACGGCACCGCCCTTGAAGACGTCAGAGAGCTGGTCGGGGAGTGGGCGGATGTGGGTGCACCGGACACGAGTTGGGATGCACCGGCGAGGATCTGCATGGAGGCACTCGTGGCCTTGGCTGGCGATTCCCGCTGGCAAGCCCTGTCCGACGCCATCGAACGCCATGAGCTCGCGGCTGTGCCGCAGTCCACCCCGATGACGGGGCTCGAACTCCTCATCGACACCGTCTCGGACACGCCGGTCGCAGTCGTCACTCTGATGGGGCCCGAAGCGGCGCGCCTGGCGCTGGCGACACACGAGGTTCCTTTCACGACGGTCGTTGGCCGCCTTCATGATCTGCGACCCAAACCCGCCCCCGATCAGATCATCGAAGCGTGCCGGCTCCTGGGCGTGCCGCCTTCGGATACCACGATGATCGGCGATTCCACCTGGGACATGGAAGCCGCCAACGCAGCGGGGGCTGGCTTCATCGGTATCACCAACCATCGGCCTTCCGAGTTCGCACCTGGGACCGTGACGGTCGCCGATCTGACCGAGCTCTCGCACCACCTCGCATCATCTGAATTGAGGCACCGCTGAACAGTTTCGCTGGCTGTCGCCCAGAATGAAAGCCCGCGTACCCAGGGTATGTTCTGGCTGGAACAGCACATTGACCGTGGCGGTGGGTTGGAGCCCAAAGAACGAGCGAACCGGTTGCGGGTAGCCTGCGATGCGATGCGGATTCGAGTAGCTGAATGCACGGTGCGGTACGAAGGACGTCTCAACGCGTACCTTCCCGAAGCGACAAGGCTTGTGATGGTGAAGGCCGACGGTTGCGTCGCCGTCCACGCCGACGGTGGCGCCTACAAGCCACTCAACTGGATGAACGCCCCCAACACCTTTACCGACGAGGGTTCGTCATGGATCGTGATGAACCCGAAAGGGGAGCGGCTCACGATCGAGTTTGGAGAGATCCATTTCGAAACCTCACTTGAGATGGGGGAGGATCCGGGATTGCAGAAGGACGGAGTCGAGCTCGAGCTCCAGCGACTGCTTGCGGAACGCCCCGAGTTCTTCGGCGAGGGCATGACGCTCATCCGTCGGGAGTATCCAACACCCATTGGACCGGTGGATCTTCTATGCAGGGATGCTGAAGGAACAACCGTTGCGATCGAGATCAAACGCCGTGGTGAGATCGACGGTGTCGAACAACTCACACGGTATCTCGAGTTCCTGAATCGGGACGGCCGTCTCGCCCCGGTTCGGGGCATCTTTGCCGCCCAGGTGATCAAACCCCAGGCGAAAACCCTGGCGCACGACAGGGACATTGGGTGTGTGGAGGTTGACTACGACGAACTCAGGGGGATTGAATCAGACGCCATGCGCCTGTTCTGAGCAGTGTGGTT
>QQUL01000375.1:0-7445 GCA_008501565.1 Armatimonadota bacterium | reverse complement strand
TAGCTGTCGTTGGTCAGGGTGAGAACGGGAACCGACGCGAGCTCCTTGAGCAACGCGGTGCGGGCAGCTTTCCAAGGCTCATGTATGGCACATTGGTCAAGGCCACCACACGGTCCACCCCTCAGTACGCAGGTATCGGTGTCCGTCTCACCTTCAACGGCCTCGATCAGGTCGAGCACGCTGATGGTCATGGGATCCGTGGCCAAAACGTACCCACCCGTCGGGCCACGTTTTGAGTCCACCCATCCCATTTTGACGAGGGGTGACATTATCTGGGGGAGATAGGTTTGGGTCGTGTCGATCGCAGCGGCAAGGTCCGAGGATTGCATGGACCCCTTGGCATCGTGCAAGGTATGGAGTGCTTCGACGGCAAGGCCCGTCCGTTTTTGGATTGCGAACTTCACAGTTCATGAGTCTAGAACATAAGATCCGTGAATGTGGGTTCACATGAGTGATGCAAGATCGAACATCGCTGATGGATGCCTGAGCTTCCCGAGTGCCCGACTCTCGATCTGGCGAACCCGTTCCCGTGTGATGCCGAGGATGTCCCCCACATCCGACAGTGTCCGAGGGGGCTCTGCATCGAGACCGTAACGGAGAACAACAACCACCCGTTCGCGTTCATCGAGCGTTGCGATCGCTTTGACCAGCTCGTTCCGTCTCGCGGATTCTGCAATGAGCCTGAATGGATCGGGAGCCAATTCATCTTCCACGAAATCGCCGAGCTCGGCATCGCCGTCATCGCCGACGCGGCGATCAAGTGACACGGTGTCTCCGGGCGCACTGAGGGCGATCAGAATCTTGTCTTCGTCGAGGCCGCTGATTTCGGCGATTTCGGCGATGGTCGGCATCCTTCGGAGCTTCTCCTGGAGTGTCAGTTCAGCCTCCTGCACCGTTCTGACAACGTCGACCATGTGGACTGGTAGCCGGATCGTTCGGCCGTTGTTGCCGAGGCCCCGCGTGATCGCCTGTCGTATCCACCACGTCGCATAGGTGGAGAACTTGAATCCTTTCCTCCAGTCGAACTTCTCAACCGCTCGGATGAGTCCGAGGTTGCCCTCTTGAATGAGGTCGAGCAGATCGAGTCCCCGCCCCGTGTATCGCTTCGCAATCGAGATCACAAGCCGCAGATTCGATCGGATGAACTGTTGCTTGGCGTGTTCTGCGAGCCGAATGTGCCGTACCAGCTCGACCCGGGTCGCCGCATCGATGTCCCTGTCCTCGGCGAGCTGCTCTTCGGCTTCCTGGCCGCGCTCAATCGTGCGTGCGAGGTGCACCTCATCTTCGGCAGTCAGAAGATCGTGGTTGGAGACAGCGTCGAGGTACAAGCCGATCGCGTCGGCAACACCGTACTCCCTCGCTGTTTCTGCCATTGTCTCCGCCCCTGGCCATGAAAACTGCGTGCTTGTCGAGAACTGGAAGTTATCACCATTCGGCCAGTGTCGCAAGAGAGTTGTACGCTTCAATTCCGGTCTCGACATACTGACAGCCTGGATTTTCCCGTATGAAACGAACATTGATCCTGTGTATCGGAGCACTCGCGTTCGTGGCGAGCTCCTGTACCGGGATGAACGGGATGGGGCCCGGGAACGCCGTGATTCCTCCCGAGCAGGGGAACCCGATGGTCGAGATCGTTGTCGTCGCAGCCGACGACCTCGATGTGATCCCATCGACGGTTGTTGCGAACGGATCGGGGATCTCACCCATCGACGGAATCCGGGTACTGCCATGGGAGCGACAGACGATTGAGCTTGTGGTGTCCTCACCAGGCTTCGAGTCGATCGACTATCGGATCGAGGAATACCCAGAAGGCGGGTCGGTCGAGTTCCGGCTGGAACCGGTCGTTCTTCAGGGCCGCATCACGACACACGATGGACGGCCACTCCCTGGCGCACTCGTGCAACTGGGAGACGACGAGGACCGTACCGACAACGAGGGAAGGTATGCGTTGGAGCGGGCAACGAGCGGAACGATCACGCTCTCGCGACCTGCGTGGCAAACAAAGCAGTTTGAGTGGGATGGGTCTGTCGTATCCCTCGACATCCCGATGGAGCGGATTGTCGTGAAGGCTCTTCGAGCGTCCGCGACCGACATCGCAGATACGACGGTTTGGAATCGCCTGCTGGATCTGGCGGACGGAAGTGCCATCAACGGCGTCGTGGTTGACCTCAAGGGCGAGGACGGAACCGTTCTGTACGGATCCAAGATCGCGGAGGCTGCGTCTGTTGGCGCCATTGCCGAACACTTCCGGATTGAGGACGTGTTGAGCGACGCCGCTGCCCACGACCTCTACACGATCGGACGGATCGGGGTGTTCCAGGACAACTTCTATGCCGTGGCACAACCCGAGCACGCGGTGACAACACCAAGTGGTGAGCTGTGGCGAGCCCCCAACGGCTACGCATGGTTGGATCCATCGGATCCTGCTGGCTATGAGTATTCGATCGCGATCGCGGAGGAGGCCTGCCTGCGCGGGTTCGACGAGATCCAGTTTGATTTTGTGTCCTGGCCCATCGGCGATCTCAACAATGCCGTGTTCGACGGCGAATACAACCAGGAGGTGCGGGTTGGGGCGATCACTGCGTTCCTGGATCGTGCCTATTCGGTTCTCCATCCGGACTGTGCTGTTTCCGTCACACTGCTGGGAATCGTCCTCGAGTCCGGAACGGATGAGGGTGTTGGCCAGGAGCCAGAGGCCATGTCTGGTGCTGTTGATGTGTTGTCCCCAACCTTGTACACCACGAACTACGGGAAGGGGTGGAAGGGAATGGACGACCCCGATGAGCACGCGATCGAGGTGGTCACCACCGCCCTCGATGGTGGAAAGCCGAAGCTCGTCGGATTCGCCTACTTCCGACCCTGGCTCCAAACATGGGCGATCAGCGAAACCGATCAACGAGCCGTACAGTCGGCGGTATCGGATGAGGACATGGGATGGCTTCTGTGGAGCAACAACGCGGGATACACACGGGCGATGCTGCCGCCGCGCTGACTGAGCTCGGGGACACGATTGCGGAGTGTCGGATGTGTCCCCGACTCGTGGAGTGGCGCGAAGCGGTCGCGGTCAACAAGCGAGCGTCGTTTGCCGACGAGGACTATTGGGGAAAACCTGTCCCCGGGTTTGGTGATCCGGACGCACGTATTGTCGTCGTTGGTCTGGCCCCCGCCGCCCACGGGGCAAATCGCACGGGACGAATGTTCACGGGTGATCGGTCGGGGGATTGGCTCTTCCGCTCGCTGCACACCGCTGGATTGGCGAACCAGCCGACATCAGTGAGCCGCGATGACGGACTTGAACTCTCGGACGTATGGGTCACGGCGCCGGTGCGATGTGCCCCACCACAGAACAAGCCCACAGCCGAGGAACGGGACAACTGCGCTGGGTGGCTCGATGCCGAATTAGCGCTGTTGCCGAACGCACGCGTGTACGTCACTCTCGGTCAGTTCGGCTACCACGCTTTTTGGAGCCATCTGCGACGCACCGGGCATGATCTCCCATCACCTCGACCCAAGTTCGGTCATGGCCTCGAGGTCGATCTCGACGATGTCACGATCGTGGCCAGCTACCACGTCTCCCAACAAAACACCTTCACCGGACGTCTGACTGAGCCAATGCTCGACTCCGTCTTCGCGCGGGCCGCAGCGATCGCCGCCGCTCCGAGGCTGTAAGCAGAAAGCTGCAAGTGGCGAGCCCGCCATTAGCCCTACCGTCGTGTTGGTAACGGCCGAATTGCAACAACTGCAAGGGTATCCTCGGACCATTCCACCAAGGATTTGATGTGACAGCACCCACTATTCCCGGAACCGACGACCCAGCGTGGCTCGCCGCTCGGCGCGCAGACGCGTCCGGACGGCTCGACGATCTCGCAATGCCCTCCGAACGCGATGAGATCTGGCGCTATCTCGATCTCGACTTTGATCCGGCATTCGACTCCGCTCCTTCACAGCCCGGCACCGTCGCTTCGCCCGACGAATTGGCCGAGGCATGGACAGGGAAGATCGTGTCGGTGATCGACGGGTTCGTCACGGACGCCGGAGTATCAACCGTCATTTCGGCATCTGAACCGACGGACGACGGTGTCGGGACCGATCTGTTTGCCACCGCATACGACGCACTCGCTCCCGGAGCCGTTTTGATCGACGGCGACCATCTGGGGGAGAAGGTGTTTGTCGATGTGCAGTCGACCGGTGCCGCAACGACGTTCCCCGGTGTACACGTGGAAGTACCCGCCGGATCTGAAGCGTCCGTTGTCGTTCGGTTTCGTTCGGCATCCGACGTTCCAGCTGTCGTTGTTCCGCGCCTGACGGCCAACGTCGGTGACAATGCCCGACTCGCTCTGACGGTGATCCAGGACTGGAACTACCAGACCCGAGCGATGGGCAGAGCTGTCGTCAATCTTGGACGCGATTCGGGACTGACTCTTTCTGAGGTTGGTCTTGGTGCCAAGATCGGTCGCCTCCATCTGGACGTGAACTTCATCGGTCACGGCTCGTGGGCCAAGATTTACGGCGTCTATTTCGGTGAGGATGACCAGACGCTCGACTACCGATACTTCATGAATCACATCGGAACCAACACTCGTTCTGACATGTTTCTCAAGGGTGCCGTCGAAGACGATGCGCTCTCGGTCTTCACCGGAATGATCCGGATCGAGACGACCGGGGTCAAGACCGAGGCTTTCCAGACGAACCGCAACCTGATTCTTTCGAGTGGTGCGTCTGCCCAGTCGGTTCCGAACCTCGAGATTCTGGCAAACGACGTCAAGTGTGGGCACGGTTCGAGCGTCGGCCCACTTGATGAAGACCAGCGGTACTACCTGATGAGTCGAGGGCTCACCCCTGACGTGGCTGACAGGCTCCAGGTTCGGGGATTCTTCGAAGAGTCGATCAGCCAGATCCCGCACGCCGACCTTCGGCCGTGGATCCGCGAACGCATCAACATGAAGTACATCACCGCACAAGAAGAAGGCAGGGTATGAGCCGCCATTCCATCGGTGCGCTCGATACGTTTCCAGAAGGAGCCGGCACCAAGATCGAAATCGGCTCGGCCACCATTGCGGTCTTCCGAGTCGAGGACTGCGTGTATGCGATCGCTGATCGCTGCAGCCATGCAGAAGCATCCCTTTCGGAGGGGGAGTTGTTCGGGTTCGAGATCGAGTGTCCGCGCCACGGCGCCGAGTTCGACATCAG
Source organism: Armatimonadota bacterium (assembly GCA_008501565.1). Classification (GTDB taxonomy): domain Bacteria; phylum Actinomycetota; class Acidimicrobiia; order Spongiisociales; family UBA5794; genus UBA5794. The sequence continues at coordinate 2,255 of QQUL01000375.1, read as the reverse complement.
AACTGGCGCCGTGTGTTCGCTGCCTGCGACCAAGCCGGTCGCTTCCTATACAACCGAGATCACCAACGGCGAAGTGGTTCTCACGATTGAAGACGAGGCAAGCGATGAGTAATGCTCTTGAAGTCACGAACCTGAAGGCATCGATCGGAGATCTCGAAATCCTCCGCGGTGTTGACCTCACCGTTCCTTTTGGTGAGGTTCACGCTGTCATGGGTCCGAACGGTTCCGGCAAGTCAACCTTGTGTCACGCGTTGATGGGCAAGTCGGATTACGAGACGTCTGGCGATGCTCTTGTCGACGGCGTCGACATCATGGGCATGACGGTCGATGAGCGAGCACGGGCTGGACTCTTTGAGGCGTTTCAGTATCCGACGGAGATCCCCGGTGTCACGTTGAATGACTTGACCGAAGCAATGGCTGCCTCGAATCCCGACGATGACGGGTATGCGGCTCGTGAGTCGGCGACGACCAAGACTTTGTCGATGAATCCGTTCCGGGAACGATTCGTCAACGTCGGGCTGTCGGGTGGTGAGAAGAAGCGATCCGAGATGTATCTGCTCGGCGTGGCCAAGCCGAAGATGGCGATTCTCGATGAGATCGACTCAGGTCTCGACATCGATGCGGTCCGCGAGGTCGCTGCCATGGTGGAAGCCATGCGAAGTGACGACATGGGCATCCTCATCATCACGCACTACAGCCGGATCCTCCGCTACATGGACGTTGACAAGGTCCACGTGATGGTCAACGGAAGGATCGTCCAAAGCGGCGGCCCCGAAGTCGCAGAAGAACTCGAATCCGGCGGCTACACCGAACTCCAAGCAGCCAACGCCCGCTGACCTCCGATAACCGATAACCGATAACCGATGACCGACGTCCGTAATCCGCAATCCGACCTGACTTCTGACCTCTGACTTCTGATTTCGGTAATCGGTAGTCGGTAGTCGGTAATCGGAAGGACTACCTTGGCTTCATGGATGCAGACGTTGCACATCTGGCGCGGTTGATACGCGAAGCCGACGCAGTCCTGATTCTGACGGGTGCTGGGATCTCTACGGCGAGTGGAATACCCGACTTTCGCGGACCGAACGGCATCTGGAACACCGAACGACCCGTCCCCTTCGATCAGTTCCTCGCGAGTGAGGTCCACCGACGGGCGTATTGGGACCAGAAGGCTCGGGCGGCGGCTGTGTTCGGAGATGCGAAACCCAATCGGGTACATGTCGCGTGCGTCGAGCTGGAGCGGGCCGGAAAAGTGGAGACGATCGTCACGCAGAACATCGACGGTTTGCATGCGGACGCGGGAACATCCCCGAACCGTCTTGTTGAGATCCACGGTACAGGACGGGAGGCTGCGTGCCTGTCGTGCGAGATGCGCACGCCAATCGAGCCACATCTTGAGGCGTACGAGAGCACCGGAACCATCCCGACCTGCAGCGAATGCGGCGGACTTGTGAAACCGGCGACGATCAGCTTCGGTCAGTCGCTTGATCCCATGTCGCTCCACCGAGCGAACCAGGCAGCGGAGCGGTGTGATCTCGTGGTGGCACTCGGATCGACGCTCGGTGTCTACCCGGCAGCCGAGATCCCATACGCCCCGACGAGTCGCGGTGTCCCGTACGCCATCGTCAACCAGGGGGCGACCGAGCATGACCACTGGCCGACACTGACCCTCCGAATCGAAGGGGATGTAACCGCCGTGTTCCCACAAGCCGTCGACCTGGCGCTCGTGGGCTGAATCAACGCCTCGGCGCGTCACTATCGTTTGGTCCAAGACGCCGAGTTGAGGAGACAACGATGCGGATCGAGCGAGATTCGATGGGCGAGGTCCCGGTACCTGAGGGTGCCTACTACGGAGCCTCGACGCAGCGGGCAGTCGACAACTTCCCGATCTCGAACCTGCGTTTCGGACGGACCTTCATCTGGGCTCTCGGTGTCCTGAAGGCGTCTGCTGCCGAGACCAACCTGTCACTCGGCGTCATCGACGAAGAGCAATGCGAGGCAATCGTGGCAGCGGCCGAGGAAGTGATTGCCGGATCCCTTGATGACCACTTCGTCCTCGACATTTTCCAGACGGGTTCCGGGACGTCCACCAACATGAACGCAAACGAGGTGAGCGCGAACCGCGCAAGCGAGATCCTCGGGGGAGATCTCGGGTCGGAACGCATACGCCCCAACGACCATGTGAACGCAAGCCAATCGTCCAACGACACGATCCCGACAGCGATTCATGTTGCTGCGGTCGCAGGCATCGAGAA
>QQUL01000008.1 GCA_008501565.1 Armatimonadota bacterium | reverse complement strand
CTGTCTCGGGGGCGTTGCTGCGCTTAAAGAATTGCCCTTCGCCGAATTGCAAGACCGGCAAAGGGTCTGGAGGTTCCGAGGGTCATAGGCCGCCCCGCCTTTCTCGAGCGGAACGATGTGATCGACGGTCAGGTCGGTGGTGGCGGCACAGTAGACGCAACGAGGATGAATCGCACGGTGGATCCGGGACGCTCGGGTCCACTTCGAGGACCGCCTTATTCGTCTTGCCCGGTTCATGCCACGATCCCCCACAGCTCACCGTCGACAGTGTGGCCACCGACCTGTATCTCACCAGTAGGGCCGGTGGCGATGAGGGTGAGGATCACCCGCGGGTTGTTGCGGGCCGCCTTGTCGAAGCGTGCGATCGCCTCGGCCTGGGTGCCGACGAATCCGTGGAACGCCGCGCCAGCGGCACCGATGAGGATCCGCCACGTGCCGAGCTCCTCCTCGAGGTTGGTAGTCATCGCAGACGCCCGATCGTGCGAGCAATCCACAAGACCAGCAACCCACAAGCCAACGCTACGCACCACACAACGAGGACGGTGACGATCACGCCGCTCGGCCTTTGTGATTCTTGGCTGCTGCGTTCCCCGCCGCTGTCACACACGGATCTGATCCCGTCGCGCCACACGTCGGACACGCTGTCGTCGATGCTGCTGAGGTCCCACCGTGGTGGTGGCGATGCCTGAGCCCGACATTGAGGCCTTCCTCGTTCTGGAGTCGACGAGCCTCCAGGAGAGCAGCAGATCGAGAGATCTGGGGCTCACCGATCGCTTTGCCGGTGTCCTCGTCGGTGATGATGTATTCGATTGCTGGCATGGTCACAAGATCCCTTCCTTGGGTTCGATGGTTCGTACCGGTTGACATTCGATGCACTTCTGTGCGGAGCCTTGAGCAAACTTCTTCGACGACCGACACAGGTGCCAAAGCGTGTCGATCTCGTCGCGCGCGTGTTCTTGTTCTGGTTCTTCTTGATTGTCGCTACTGAGTGACGCGCCTGGCGCGTCACTGAGTGACGCGCGGGTGTCACTCAGTGACGCGCGCTCGAGGTCGCTCGTCACTGAGTGACGAGCGACCTGGGGGTCGGTCCAGGCAAGCTCGTAGTGGTTCGATCGACGTCCGCCTTTCAGGTCTGGCACGACACGGATGACGCCGATCTCAGCGAGGTGCGCGATCGAGTTCCGAACACCCGACACGGACACCTGCGCCTTCTTAGCGATCGAGTCGTGCGCAGGGTTGCATTGCCCAGTACGTCGGTTCCAGAAATGCTTGAGCGCCATCCAGACACGAACGTCGGCGTGTGTGACCGCGGGGTCCTGCCACAACCAGTTCGGGACAGCGACGAAAGGCTCCGCCTCGGCCCTGATCGTGGTCACCACGGTCCCCAGACACTGTGTGAGGCGTGCCCATCCGGCGCAGGCTGCGAAGTTTCAGGATGAGCAATGTCGGTATGCGTATCGAGCGCTTCAAGCCCTGAGAATCGCTCTGAGCAGTCCGGACACACAAGCCAATCGACAGGTTGGAAGTCCATCGTCGTCAAAGCGTGCCGGTGAGGAACAAGAGGATGCGGATAAAGCCCCGGATCGCGGCCATCCAAACCGGACCCACGATCGCAAGGACACCCAGGACCACAAACAGGACTATCGGCACTCGCAGCCATGCCATCTACCTCGCCGCCCTCTCGGCGCGGAGCTGCTCGAGCTCAAGGCGATCGAGGTGGTGATGGACCGCCTGGCGGGAGATCCCGAGATGTCGGGCGATCTCGGTCGGCGTGTACTTGTCTCGAGTCATCGCTGCGACGACTTGGCGGGTGGTGCGGACTTGATACTCAGACTTCATGGCCGCCAATCTACCGGTTGCCAAGTCATCTTGTCAACCACCATCATACTTGACACTATGAGCGGGTTCGTGCAATGCTTGTCAAGCGATGTTGACTACAAGGAGGGCATCATGCAGACATTCAGGCCAACATCGGCCCTGGGCCATCTCCTCGAGAACGAGGTCGAGCAGCGTGGAATCACTCATGGCGAGGCCGCGAAGATGATGGGAATCAGCCGCAACGCCTACAACAACTGGCGACTCGGATCCATACCCAAGATCGAGCACGTGCCTGCCATCTCAGCGTTCTGTAGCGTGCCTGTGCGAGTAGTGTTGTCCGCTGTCGGGATCGACACCTCGAGGGTTTACGATCTTAGCGATATTCCGGGGTATCACCACTGGCGGGGCGATAACGACGTCCCGGATTTGGTCCTGGTGCCTGCCGCGTAGGGGCGTCTCCTCAAGTTTCTGAGTCGTCGTGACGACAATCGATCGAAGCATCTGGGAGAACATCGTCGAACCGTACATCGAGTATCTCTACGCGCTCGGGCTGTCGGAGCAAACGGTCCGTGTCTATGTGCGGTGTGTTGAACGGTTCATAGCGTGGTGTGTCGACGAGCAGGAGCCCGCTGGGGCCGCGTCGGCCTTGGTGTTGGCCCAGTATGCCCAGTCGATCCCTCAGACGGCGTCGTCTCGGCGTCAGCATCGGGTGGCGTTGCGGCATTGGTTCGACGCTGCCGGGCGGCCCGATGCGCCTGTGTCGGCGATACGGGTGCCACCGAAGAAACGATACGTGTCGAGGGCATTGGAGCCGGAGGAGGCGACACGTCTGGTGGAGGTGTCGCGTGGGTGGTGGCCGGATGGGACCGCGATGCTGTTGGGTTTGTATCTCGGGTTGCGACGGGCCGAGATTGCGGGTGCACGGTGGGACCGGTTCACGACGGATGGGTGGTATCGGGTGTTCGGCAAGTTCGGGGTCGAGGCGAACCTTCCGGTGCACCGGGTGCTCGCTGATGAGCTCACTGGCCGGGCGACGATGTATCCGTGGCTGTTCCCTGGCCGGACGTCGGCACATGTGGGGGCCACGACGGTCGGGGCGTGGTGTGAACGGGTCGGGCGTGAAGCCGGGATCGAGGGTCTATCGCCGCACAGGTTGCGGCACACGGCGATCGCGACGATCAACGACGAGACAGGTGATCTGAGGGCGACGCAGGAGTTCGCCCGCCACGCTGATCCTGCCACGACCCGGATCTATACGCGGGTGACGGCGCAGCGCCTCGTGAGGGCTGTCGAGGCGCTGCGCTACGTCGCCTAGCTCGACGTTTCGGGGACGATGTAGGACGTCGCGAACGTCAGGATCACCGTCACTGCTGAGGCGACTGGTGCGGGGACCTGGACGCCGGTGGTGGCTTCGAGGATCCACAGGGCAACGACGGAGATGGCTCCGGCGAGTGCTCCGGCGGTGACTTTGGTGTAGGGCTTCATTGCTGGTTCCTTTCGAGTCGGTGGAGGAAGGTCCATAGGCGACCGTCCGTGTAGCTGGTGTTGGTGAAGTCGTCTGGGTGGTTGTCGTCGACGATGATGATCCCCGAGGCGATCCCCCAGTCGACAACTGCTTTCCCCCATTCGGGGACGTTGGCGACGCCGCGATACATTGGGACGGCGTCGGCTTCCCAACCTTTGGCGTCACGCCAGGCGCGCCAGTCGTCGCCTGGGCAGGCGGTGGCTTTGTGATCTGAGTGGACGGTCACCTCGAGCGGCCCGTAGAGGGCCATAAGCTCCCGGATGGCTTCCCCCATCGCCCGATACGCCTCGAGAGAGGGGCGTCCCGCTGTGCCGCCGATCCACACGAGGGCGTACGCCTCTGAGTTCTCCGGTATCCCGTCGTTGTCGAAGTCGCCCGACGTGGCACCGGAACGGTTGTATCCGCGGCATCGATATTTGAGGCCGGTGTTCCCGATCGCTGTGTTGTAGGCGATGTCGGTCCACCCTTTCGAGCC
>QQUL01000123.1 GCA_008501565.1 Armatimonadota bacterium | reverse complement strand
GGTGGGGGCCGCGACACAGATCGAGGAAGCCATCTTTTCGGTAGGTGGAGACCGCGGTGTCGTCGACACCTTCGTCGGCATCGACGCCCTGGATGATCTCAACCTTGAACGGATGGTCAGCGAACTCGGCGATCGCATCAGCAATGTCGAGCTCGCCGCGCTCAAACGACTGATCAGCGGCCACGATTTCTGCCATCTTCTTCTCGATCTGGTCAAGGTCATCCGGGGTGAAGGGCGTGTCGACTTGGAAGTCGTAGTAGAAGCCGTCCTCGATGGCGGGCCCGATTGCAAACGTCGAACCCGGAAACAGCTCGAGAACCGCTTGCGCCATGATGTGGGCTGCGGAGTGGCGCATGACGTGGCGCCCCGCTTCTGTGTTGTCCGTAACGATCGAGACCGCGGCATCGGACTCGATCGGCCGGTACAGGTCATACATGGCGGAGTCGACGGTGACGGCCACTGCTGCCTGTGCAAGGCGCGGGCCGATATCGGAAGCGATGTCGAAGCCGGTCACGCCGGCGTCGTACTTGCGCTCAGAGCCGTCTGGGAGTGTAATGAGGACCGACACCGGATGTCCTTGTGTAATCGATGAACGTTCAGAGGGGAAGATTAAGGGTACCCACCACGGAGTTCGGTGCGTATCGTGAAGCCTATCCCTTCCGCCGGAGGAAAAAGATGGATGCCAAAGCGCTGGCTGAGAAGTTCGCAGCAGGTACATCAGTACAACAACTGACGTCGCCGACGCCGCTACAGGGCGCAAACCACGTCTTCCGCATCTGGCGCGAGCACGGTACGGTGATTTTCAAGGCGTATGGCACCGATTCGCGGTTGAGGCGTGAGATGCATGCCCTCGATGCCCTCCCGGACGTTCCCGGAATGCCGGTCGTCATGGAACGCGGCGTCGATGAGGCGATTCATTGGGCCATGTTTGAGGACGGGGGCAAGTGGAACATCCAGTCCCTCCCTGAAAACCCCGGAATCGCCGAGAAATCCGGCGAAATCCTCGCTCAGCTCCACCGCGCCGAACCCGCAGCATTCTCGAACCTTGCACGCGGCATCGATCAGGAGTGGATTGCCGTCGACCTCCGCTCGACGCTCCGTCGCCTCGAGCGGTACCGCGGGCGACTGGGTGTCCCCGCTGAGCTCGTCAGCGCTGCGCAAGCGGTACCGGCTCCGTATGCAGGGAATCCTGTCGTGTCACACACGAACCCTGTTGCGAAGAAGTTCGTGGTGGACGATGCGGGCGCTGTCACGCTGATCACATGGGAGTGGGCAACCCTCGCTCCACCCGAGTGGGATTTGTCGCGGACGACTTGGTCTGTTGGCCTTCACACGGGTCCCCTTGCGGCGAGCGCGGTCATGGCTGGATACGGACGGACGTTCGAGCCATCTCAACTGGACCGCTGGATCGTCTACCACGCAGCCCAGGCGCTCGTACACCTCGCCGAACGTCAACTCTCGGCAAAACCGGCCGATGTTCCCGCAAACCTGGTCCCCGAATTCAATCGGGCCGTGCTCGGGGCAATCGGGGAGTAAATACCGGAGATTTTCGCGTTCTGCCCCTACATTGGCGTATCCGATGGAGGAGAGCGAAATGTTGGAGATCGCCCTTGCCACCGTGTTCGTCGCCATGGCGATCATCACGGTCGGTGGCCGAACTGTTCTGACTACTGGGATGTCGCACGATGCACGCATGGATTCACCGGTCGCCGCCGTGGGCGACGGCAGCGATCTGCCCTGTCCATGGTGTCGGGCACAAACCTCGGACGGCGATGTTCACTGCCCTTCGTGTGGCCATCGATTCGGCTAACCGCTCGGCGCAAACTCTCGATTTCGTGACCTGATGCTCAGTCCGATGCTTTCGTACATCGAAACAGCCGCCCCGTTCGCCTCATCGACCCAGAGAAAGCCCGACGTACAACGCTTCTCCCTGCTCAGATAGTCATATCCGGCAAGAGTCAACGCCCGACCGAGGCCCTTTCCCCGGTGTGCGGGATCCACTCCGATCCGATACACCTCCCCCTCGCCGTTCGGGTGCACCTTGGTCCAGCAGAATCCCGCAGCTTCGCCGCCTGATTCGTGGAGCAGGATGCCGTCGGGATCAAACCAGGATTCGTCCATCAGTTCCGTCAATTCCGTGCGGTCCAGCAAGCCAGCCTCGGGGTGATCCCCAAACGCTGCATGGTTGATCTGGATGAGCGCGTCGATGTCACGTTCAGAGAAGGAGCGAACCGGTATCGAGTCCCGTTCATCGAGGTCTGTAGGGATCGGGAGAGGCACAGCCATTTCAGCGAGGGACCGCACGACCACCATCCCGCGCCGTTCAAGGGCTGCATCAAGGCTCAAACGCCGACTCCAAGCGGTGTACGGGACACCGTTGGGAATAAGGGCAACGGTTTCGGCGACGACACGATCCTCGAATTCAGCGAACCGCATGGGACGCGGAACCACCGTCTCGAACGCCGCTCGCTCGGTGCCTCCGGGGGTGTCACGGACCTTCACGGCACCGAGCGCCACAACCTCCTCACCCTCCATGACCACCATCACGCGGCTCGGGTCGTCAAGCACCGCCTCTTTCGCTTCGCTCAATGCCGGGTATCCGTCGACCGATTCCTGTTCGTCGAGGAATTGGCGAAGGGGGCGAGCAATCATCCTGCAACGATAGGGCTTGCAGTCCGACGTCATGTGCTCCCCTGCCGATATGCTGACCAATGTGAGCAAGGTAGGACTTGTATTGGGCGGTGGTGGGATCACCGGCGCGGCGTTTCACTTCGGTACCCTTCTCTCGATCCAGATGGCGACCGGATGGGACCCGAACGACGCCGAAGTCGTGATCGGGACCTCCGCGGGATCGTTCGTCGCCGCTATGGTCCGTGGTGGGCAGCTCAACATGGAAACCTTCACCGGTACGGGGGAATCCAAGGCCGAGATTGAGGAATACCTCAGCAACTACCTCTATACGCGTGGCGCACCTCGCGGTGCAATACGATGGATCCGGCGCGGCCTGGTGCCTGCACTCAAGCGGCCAAGCCTCCATGCCGCTCTCGGAAGTCCCGGCATGTTTCGCACGGACGGGCTCCAACGATGGGTCCACGATGCGGTGGGTCCCCTCGCCGATGGATGGCCGGACAGGCCGACAGCAATCGTTGCATACGCTGTCCGGGACCACGTGCGGGTTCCCTTCGGCACCGAGGCGGCGCCCGAGGCCACCCTGAGCGAGGCAGTGGCAGCGTCGTCAGCGGTTCCGTTCATCTACGAACCGGTTCGGATCGGAGATCGCTGGTATGCCGACGGCGGCATGGCCTCGGGAACATCGCTCGATCTCATCCTCGCGCACCCTTCGCCTCTCGACCTCGTCATCGTGGTCGCACCCTTCGCCGCGACCACACCGCGAGACGGCGGTCGCATGTATGAGGACGTGTTCGATCGTGTCGGACGCAAGGCACTCGCTTCGGAATTGGCCCTTCTTTCTGAACATTGGCCAGACACCGAAGTGCTCGTTCTTCGACCCGATGAGCGTGTCCTCGCACTCGCTCGACCCAATCCCATGGCCGCGTCTGCGGCCGTGCCGACGTTCATGGCCACGCTGCGTTCCATGCAGGGCCAGCTCGCCAGGAAGTCCGTGTGGAGCGTTCTGCAAAAACATCTCAATTCGGATTCGATGGCCAACCACGCAACCCAGCCTTGATCGGCTCAGAGGCTGCGATGTGGCTACGATTGCACGCCTATGACAAACGGAAACCAATCAGAGGCAACGGCTGACGGCTTCTCCAATCTGTGGGGAAGCAAAGACCGCATCGAATTGATTGCGACGATCATTCTCGCGATAGCG
>QQUL01000093.1 GCA_008501565.1 Armatimonadota bacterium | reverse complement strand
CAATGCGACAAGGGCTCCGCCGCATTCGTTCAGGTGGCAGGTGGTGACGACCGTGTGGTCGCACCAGCCGGCGTTGAGCAGATCATCGAGATCCTGCGCTCACCCCGACCGCTTGACAACGTTGCTGGACCCGCACCCCGGCAGTCGGAGACCGCAGCCTCTCTCCTGGCCAGGGCCGAATCGCAGTCAACCCTCGGCGGGTACCGAGCCGAAGGCGGGTTTGAAGCCCTTGCAACAGCGATCTCTCAAGGCCCTGAATGGGTTGTCGAGCAGGTGGTTGCGAGTGGACTCAGGGGTCGTGGCGGTGCGGCGTTCCCAGCGGGTATCAAATGGGAATCGGTCGCCGCCCATGACGGCACCAAGTTCGTGGTGTGCAACGCCGACGAATCCGAACCGGGTACGTTCAAAGACAGGGTTCTTCTCGAGAATGATCCGTATGCGATCATCGAGGCGATGACCATCGCCGGGTTCGCCGTGGGAGCCGAGCGCGGTTATCTCTACATCCGCGACGAGTATCCGGTTGCTCTTCGCATCATCACCGAGGCACTGGCGGCCGTGCGTGCCGAGGGACTGCTCGGAAACGACATCCTTTCCTCAGGCTGCACGTTTGAGATCGAGACGAGGCGCGGGGCAGGTGCGTACATCTGTGGCGAGGAGACCGCACTGTTCAACTCCGTCGAGGGGTATCGACCCGAGCCCCGCCAGAAGCCACCATTCCCGACCGACGAAGGCCTGTTCGGGAGGCCAACGCTCGTCAACAATGTCGAAACGCTGGCAAACATCCCCTGGATCATCCGCAAAGGGGGAGAGGCGTTCGCCTCGATCGGGACCGATGAGTCAACAGGACCGAAGCTCTTCTGTGTCTCCGGCAACGTGTTGGAACCCGGCGTGTTCGAGGTCCCGTTCGGTGCGACCGTTCGTGACCTTGTTTCGCTTGCCGGTGGACCAACTTCTGACATTGCTGCCGTTCTGATCGGCGGCGCAGCCGGTGCCTTCATTCTTCCGGACGACCTTGATCTTCCTTTGACCTTCGAAGCCACTCGAGCGCGAGGGATCGGGCTTGGATCCGGTGTCGTCATCGTCTTTGACTCCTCGGTCGACCTCGTCGAGATTGTCAACCGCATTGCTGAGTTCTTCGCAGACGAATCGTGCGGTCTGTGCATCCCGTGTCGTGCAGGAACGGTTCGCCAGAGTGAATCCCTTGTCAGGCTCGCCAGTGCTGGCGGTGACCACACGCAGGAGCTCACGATTCTTGGCGAACTCGATCTGGCTCTTCGGGAAGGCTCGTTGTGCGGGCTCGGTCAGGCAGCATCGGCCGCCGTGCAATCGGCCCTGGCGCTGGGATTGATTGGAGACTCCACGTGATCGAGACCCGGATTGATCCACCCAAACCACTCGTGACGTTCACCGTTGATGGCGTCGAGATGACCGCACCCGAGGGAGCGACAATCCTCGAGACCTGTCGCGATGCAGACATCGGCATCCCGACGCTGTGCTACCTCGATACGCTCGAGGCGTTCAACTCCTGCAGGGTCTGTGTGGTGGAAGTCGAAGGCTCCCGCACACTGGTTCCTGCATGCTCGCGCGAGGTGACTGAGGGCCTCACAATCCAGACTGAATCAGCACGGGTCGTTGCCACGCGCAAGACGGTGTACGAGCTCCTTGCGTCGTCGGTTGATCTGTCGCTTGTCGACAGTGAAACAACGATGTTCATGGAACGCTACGAGGTGGATCTCGACCGATTCGGAACCGCCGACCGACCGGTGCGAGCGGTCAAGATCGAGGACGATCTCTACATTCGTGACTACGACAAGTGCGTCATGTGCTTCCGCTGTGTCGCAGCCTGCGGGCCGGATGCCCAGAACACGTTTGCCATCGATGTCGCCGGTCGCGGTCTCGGAGCGACCATCGCTACGGAATTCGACATCGTGCTTCCGGACTCGGCGTGTGTGTACTGCGGCAACTGTGTGGGGGTCTGTCCATCGGGAGCCCTCATGTTCAAGACGGAATTCGATCTGCGAGCCTCGGGTGAGTGGAGACCCGAAGACCAGACGATCAGCACAACCGTGTGCTCGTTCTGCGGCGTCGGGTGCAATCTTGAGCTCCATGTGCAGGACAACAGAATTGTCAAGGTCACCTCACCGATGGACGACGCGACGACGAGTGGCCACCTCTGTATCAAAGGTCGCTTCGGGTGGGGCTATGTCCAGCCGGAGCCGGACGATGGCGACTGACGCGGGCTCTCCGACGACACCGTGGACAACGATCCGGTACCGAGCGGGGCAGCGAAGTGAGCATGCCGACGTACTCACCACCGAAGGCCCGGTCGAGTTCCGAATCGGTGGGGTGCCAATCGCCGTTCTCATGCGAACACCCGGAAGCGATGAGGCGCTCGGTCTCGGCTTCGTGATCACAGAAGGAATTGTCATCGGACCCGATGAGGTCGACTCCATCGTGTTGATCGAAGGCACCGATCACGGTGACCGGTACGACGTCAACCTGGCAGACGGTGTGGTCATCGATCCCGAGCAGTTCAGACGCAACGTGTTTGCCTCGTCATCATGCGGTGTGTGCGGCAAGGCATCGATCGACGCGGTGCTCGTCGCTTCAAGAACTCCGCCGTCGGGTCCGATCGTCACGCCTGGGTTGATCAGCTCGCTTCCTGACCGCCTGAGCGAAGCTCAGGACCAGTTCGCGCTCACAGGCAGCCTCCATGCGGCCGCGGCGTTCTCGGCCACGGGTGAACTCCTCGCTGCCGCCGAGGACGTCGGGAGACACAATGCTGTCGACAAGGTCGTCGGCATCCTTGCATCGGGAGCCTGGCCACCGGGTGAGATCATCCTTGGAGTCTCGGGACGTATCGGGTTCGAGATCACCCAGAAGGCCGCTGTCGCGGGAATCCCCATTGTGGTGGGAGTGTCCGGTGCCTCATCGCTTGCCGCTGAATTGGGTGAGACCGCCGGTGTGACGGTGGTCGGGTTTGTTCGCGAAGACGGGTTCAACGTCTACAGCGGGGCGGAGCGAATCACGTGAGCCGGCGTGCATGATTCAGCGCGGGCGGCGACCCAGATCCAATTCGATGACCACAGCGGTTTCGCTGTGTTGAAACTCGTGGACAAGAGGCGTGTCTGGTGCCGGCGAGACCACCTTGGATCGAGGAACGCCTATCAGGACCGAACCCGCATCGATTGCCAAGGCTGAGACCTCTTCGCTCGTGAGCTGCACAGTGAAGGAGAGGCCGTCGAACACGTGGGCCGTAACGGGGTCCCCACTGCCAAGTCGGTCGACCTCAGTCTGCGTGAGGCGGATGCGAATCTCGGCGTCCGTCAGTCGAATCTTCATTCTGAGCTTCCCCCAGTGAGGTCCGCGTAGTCCTCTGGTGTGTTGATGTTGGTGAGCGTATGTCGGTCCGTGGCGATGTATTCAATCGCCGGGATTTGATCGACGAATCCGAACACAGCATGTTCGCTTCTCGCAAGGCGATCCTCGATCAATGATCGTAGACCGGGTCCATAGGTCGCGCACAGCGGTTGGATCGTGTCGCCACTTGTCGCGATTCGGGCACCCATCCTGTCGATCTGTGGGTCGACAAGGCGTGTGACGAGGTCAACCGTGATGAGCGGCATGTCCACGGGCGACACCACCACGGCGCGCCCGTCGGCGTGAGTCAGTGCCGCCAGAATCCCCGCCAAGGGACCAGCGCCCTCCACGGGATCCCGCAGTACGGGTAGGGGGCCGTCATAGTCGCCCCCACACACGACGACCTGCTCGACAACGAGCGACATCGTCGCGATCACATGGTCTATGAAGGGGGCGTCGAGGTACGTGAGGTG
>QQUL01000329.1 GCA_008501565.1 Armatimonadota bacterium | reverse complement strand
TGGCTTGACCGGGAACGCCGTCCAGACCGTACCATCGTTGCCAATCACCACTCGGATGGCCGTCTCCCCACTCGCCCCGATCGGTCTACCAAGATCAGTCACGACACGGAACGAATCATCGGACAAGACGCCGTTGACGTAGTTCGGCAGGAAAGTCGCCGTATCCGACATCAACGCCTCCCGAATCGCAGCCTGCTGATCAACACCCGGGCCAAACCTCGACCAGTTCCCCGCCGCACCCGGCTGATGCTTCAAAGGAACCCGAAAATCAGCGACGTTATCGGCAGCCCTAAAGGCAGCCGAAGACGCATCATCCAACGCCCCTAGTCCCGTTGTGACATTGTCGCTGCTCCTGATGAGGTTATCAATCCACGGGGCATTCTTGAGGAGTCCACGGAGAAATGCCGCTCCGACAAATGGAGCTGATAGCATCGCGCAATCGAATGCTGCGGCACCGGCGGATCCTCCGGTGATCGAGGTGCCACACAGATACGCGTCGGCTCCCTCATACGCGTCGGCTCCCTCACCTAGCCACGGCACGAATCCGAGAATCCACGCATCCTCCACGCGTTCTCGGAGCGATCGCGTATCCTCGATCCGGTCGAACCGCTGCGGTGGCAGGGACTTCTCACACATCGGGCATTCGAATCCATCGCCGTCGGTGTCTCCTTGCCTGACACCGCCGCATCCGCCAGATCCGTCGCTGCACGGGTCGTGCCCGGTGGGGTCGGTGTAGCTGGTGGGGTTGTTGCGCACGTAGCTGTATCGGTTGAAGTCTTGCGGGTTGGTGGGGTTGGGGATGATGGTGTCCGCACTGATGAATCTCCCAACAAGCGGATCGTAGTTGCGGGCGTTGTAGTGCATGAGTGCGGTGGGGTCTTGGTCTTGTGCGGTGTAGCTGTGTGTGTTGTCGAGTCCGTCGTCGTGGCGGACCGAGCCCCATGTTTGGTGGAGGCGTCTGTTGGTTTCTCCGGTGTCTGGTGTCCAGGTGGTGTGTGGTGTGCCTTGGTGGTCGGTCAGGACGTGGGTGAAGATGTTGTTGGTGGTTTGTCCTGCGAGGGCTCCGTTGTGGAAGTAGTAGAACGTCCCTTCCACCGTCACTTCTGCTGCTGGTGTGAGGGCATGGCTGAGTGCTCTTAATGGGCTCCTGCGGGATCGCTGGAGATGTCGAGCGACGTCGCCGATAGCGTCACCAAGGCCCACGTCGCGACGCGAGAGGACATCAATCGCTGTGACCCCGCCCATGCTCCAACGCCCCCGCCAGCACACCACTCGTTGCGCTCCATCCTCGTGCGAACCGCCGAGTCACTTGCGGAAGCGGGGCGGAACAAAGAGGGTTGGCCGCGCAGCAAAAAAGGTCGACGCAGCAAGGAATGTCAGAACCAGGAAGGCCACACCCACGGCACCGACGAGGGGACCGTCGAGATCAAGTATCTCAACAACGGCTATCCCGATCGCGGCCCACATCCAACCTGCCAAAGGTGCTACTGAACGCAACGTACGTGCAGTCCATGCTGGACCGTAGAAGGCCAATAGCCGCCGCTCGACTCTGTCACTGGTTGGATTAGCGCCCGTCCATAGGGACGGCGCTATGGCGCTGAAGGCCACCGACAGGACGACTATGCTTCCGATGATCACGATGTCTTTGATCGCCGCGCTCCGAGCAGCAATCACGGTTGGGGGCCAACGAAGTAGTCAGCGATCCATTCTCCGAGCGCTGGCGCTAGAACGGTCGCCACGGCTACGCCACCTGGTACGGCGACAAGGCAACCCACAACAGTGGAGCATGCGACGCCGACTATCAGAGTTATCGAAAGATCGACAGCGATTTCCACGGCGGACTCAACTCCCGTTCTTGCTAGCGACTGGTCCTCCTGATAGTTGTCGTACACTATCAGACCCATTCCGACGTAGGGCGCTGTTCGTGTCGCCGCCTTGATCACGCGAATGTCGCGTACTGCCCTACCTATGGCAACCACGCCGCGGATTCTCTGGATATCGCTGAGCCATTTTCCTCCCCACCGCTCGCCATTGCGGAGAGCTGCGGAAGCCTCGGTAGCTCTGTCAGCAAGCAATCTTGCAGCTCCGGCACCGGCGGCGATGACTGGATCGAGGGTGCCAAGTACGAAACCCAGGGAGAACCGAGCGTACTCTGAGATCGAGTCACTGGATCGCACGAGCTCGTCCGCACGACGGTGTCCATACCCAGGGTGATTCTTCGCCCAGCTGTCCCAGAGGCCGACTGAGAATGTCTTGACATCCTTGGTGCATTCGTACATCACCCCCGGGCACAGATATGACTCGTCGGGATCGTGCCCGGTGGGGTCGGTGTAGTTGGTGGGGTTGTTTCCGACGTAGCTGTATCGGTTGAAGTCTTGCGGGTTGGTGGGGTTGGGGATGATGGTGTCTGGGCTGATGAATCGGCCGATGGTGGGGTCGTAGTTGCGGGCATTGTAGTGCATGAGTGCGGTGGGGTCTTGGTCTTGTGCGGTGTAGCTGTGTGTGTTGTCGAGTCCGTCGTCGTGGCGGACCGAGCCCCATGTTTGGTGGAGGCGTCTGTTGGTTTCTCCGGTGTCTGGTGTCCAGGTGGTGTGTGGTGTGCCTTGGTGGTCGGTCAGGACGTGGGTGAAGATGTTGTTGGTGGTTTGTCCTGCGAGGGCTCCGTTGTGGAAGTAGTAGAACGTGCCTTCAATAGTCACTGCTGGTGTTGGTGTGAGGGCGATGACTGATCCTGCGCCTGTGTCGGATGGCGATGATCGGGTGAATGTGATGTTGCCGGTCGTTCCTGGGTTGGTTTGGATGGTGTGGGCGGAGGTTTCTGACCGGTTTGTTGAGGCTTTGTCTGTGTCTTCGGTCCACCCGGACGGGGGTGTGAAGGTGACTCCGGCTGGTTTGCCGTACGCAAAAGCGACGATGGCGGCGTTGTTTGTGGTGGTGGTGATGCCGGTGAGTGTGTAGTCGGTGTTGTTTGCTGACGAGTCGGCGGAGCCTTGATCAGCGTCGATCGGATTGGTGGTGTCGATGCCTCGCCATACCTGGATGGTGACGATCGCTTCGGCCCACTGATCGACAACGGTGATCTCAGGATCAGTATCAGACCCGGACGCGACCTTGTATGCGATGGAGGTGGCGTGGTTGTCGTAGGTCCCTTGGTGGATCTCAGTAAACCCGTCCCAATCAGATACGAACGCCGAGTTGGCTTGTTTGGATCCGACATGCATCACGATCACGTCATCGGCTTGGATTCCTGTCGGCAGGGTGATGGTTGGTGTCGCGTCGCCTTGGTGTGTGGAGGCGGATGCGGCTATGAGTGTGGGGGTACCGGTTCCGCCGCTGGTTGTTGCTGGTGTGAGGGCTATGACGGATCCGGTGCCTATGTTGCTTGACGCTGATCGGGTGAAGGTGACAGTCCCGGTTGCTCCTTGGGTTGCTTGTGTGGTGTGTGCAGAGGTTGAGGTCCGGTTGGTGGACTGGTGGTCGGTGTCTTCGGTCCAACCCGATGGCGGTGTGAACGTTGCACCTGATGGCTTCCCGTATCCGAATGCGACGATGACGGCGTCATCGACGGTGGTCGTGATCCCGCTGAGGGTGAAGTCGGTGTTGTTTGCTGACGAGTCGGCTGAGCCTTGGTCGGCGTCGATCGGGTCGGTGGTGTCTACGTTTCGCCATACTTGGATGGTGACGATCGCTTCGGCCCACTCATCGACAACGGTGATCTCGGGATTGGTGTCTGAGCCGGTAGCGACTATGTACGCAATCGACGTGGCGTGGTTGTCGTAGGGTCCTTGGTGGATCTCAGTAAACCCGTCCCAATCAGATACGAACGCCGAGTTGGCTT
>QQUL01000036.1 GCA_008501565.1 Armatimonadota bacterium | reverse complement strand
CCCGGTACCGACGCCGAACCAACCGGGAATGATCTGGCGTGATTGCGTCCAGCCGAAGACCCATGGGATCGCTCGGAGATCGTCCAGGGAACCCGAACCGTCGGGCCGTCGCGATGGTCGTGACCCGATGTTGAGTGCCCCCAGCTCATCGACGGGAGTCGAATGGAGGAAGTACTCGAAAAGCCCGCGGCTGTCAATGAGGCTGCGGTACATCGCGTACGCGCTGTCGCTGATGGAATCCATCGTGTGATACCAACGGTCGAGTTGTTCCTGGGGCTGGCGCGACGACCGGTGAAGCAGCGACGCTTCAATCACCGCAGAGAGCGTGAGTTCCAGATTGCGTTCCGCCAACTCGGGAAGTCCATACTTGTCGGCGATCACCTCGCCCTGTTCAGTGATCTTGATCAGACCATCAACGGTCCCAAACGGCTGGGCGAGAATCGCGTCGTGACTTGGACCGCCCCCTCGGCCGATCGTCCCACCACGCCCGTGGAAGAGGCGCAGTGCAACACCATGCTTCTTGGCGATGTCCCGGAGCCGTTGCTGGGCTTTGTGGATCTCCCATTGAGATGTCGTGATGCCGCCGTGCTTGTTCGAATCTGAGTAGCCGAGCATCACTTCCTGGACGTTTCCTCGGAGCCGGACGATCTCCCGATACGGTTCGATGCCCAGGAGACGATCGAGAAGATCCCCCGCAATGCGTAGTTCTGTGGTCGTCTCCAGGAGCGGAACGAACCCGATCTCGGCGACGCCATTCGCAACATCGACCAATCCGGCGGTCTGGGCGAGTACGGCGACCGCAAGTACATCGTCGACGTCCCGCGTCATTGAGATCACATAGCTCTCGTTGATCTCGGTGCTGTAACGGTTCTGCAAATCTCTGATCGTGTGGAACAGACCAACGGTGTCCTCCACCGTGGCACTCAGCGATACCTCACCATGGGCAACAGCTCTGTCGCCCGTGAGCACCTCGGTCAGCACATTGGCGCGTTCGGAAGGTTCCAGTTTGGAATAGTCACGACCCGGTTCATCGAGTAGCTCACCGACAGCGAGATGGTGGACCGCTGCATGCTGGCGGATGTCCATGGTTGCGAGGTGAAACCCGAACACCGAGGCCGTGCGGATCAGCCGAGCGACCATTCCCTCGGCAACCAGTGCTCCCCGATTGTCGGTCAAGGAGGCCGCAATCAACCCGAGGTCCTCGATCAGGTCGCTGACATCCTCGTATCCGACGCCTGTTTCATAGCTGGAACCCGATTGCATGCGGCTCCGGGTGTCGATGAGGCGTTGATGGACGTACGCAAGCTTCAATCGATACGGCTCCTCCGCATCGAGCTCACTGAAACGTTCATACACGTCCGGCATTCGAGTCCGCTCAGATGCGAGAGACTCGACGAGTTCGTTGCTCACCTGTCTGATTCGCGAGGAGGTCGAGAGTTCGGCAGCCAGGGTCTCGACCGCTCTGATCAGGTTGCGCAGCGCATGGTCATGCTGAGCCGCAACAACATGTTCAGTCACGGACGACGTCACAAACGGATTGCCGTCGCGGTCTCCCCCAACCCATGTTCCGAAACGCAACGGGACGCTCGTCATCGAGACATCGATCCCCAGGCGTGCCATCTGTGACGCATAACCATCCAGCACCTCTGGCACGGCACCTTCAAACAATTCATCGAAGTAGTAGATGACCGACACCGCCTCATCCCGAGGATCAGGCCGGTCATGTCGGATCTCGTCGGTTTGCCAGATCAGATCAATGAGCTCTGCAAGGCGTCGATCGATTCGACGCCTACCAGGCTCCGTCAATCGTGAATCGCTGCGCTGATCGACGAGCTCGGACACAGTGTTGAGCTTGGTGAGTATCGACCGTCGCGAAGCCTCGGTCGGATGTGCCGTAAAGACAGGACGTAGCTCCATCCGCTCCAGCGTCTCCTGGATCTCTGTACGGTCCAGCCGCGCTGCCTCAACAAGGTCAACGGTGCGTTCCAACCAGCCGCGCTCTCGCTGAGTACGAGCTGTCAACTGATCGAGACGATGTGTCTGTTCAGCAACATTGGCCAGATGAAAATATGTCGTAAACGCCCTCGCGAGGGTGCCCAGTTTCGTCACATCAAGATTGTCCAGAAGAGCAGTCAGAGCCTCAGCGTCCCCTGCATCTACCGAACCGCGCATCCGCCTCGTGATCGCACGCACATCCTCAACGAGATCAAGAAGCTCACGCCCCTCCTGCCGCACCAGAGAGTCACCAAGCTGATTCCCGAGCCGCCGGATATCTGCACGCAACGCCGTGTCTCTGGCCTCAAGATCCATCGCACGAGCGTACCAACCCCCATATGTGAATCGGCTTCAGCGTTGGTTCAGCCCGATACCCGCACATGGTGCAACACCGAGCAACATCCTCCCACCCAGCCGGATATGCGATCGTTGGGAGTGCTGAAGGCCGACAACCGACAACGGATGATGTCAGATATCGGCTAGGTGATGATCGTCACGGCGTCCGAGATAGCCCTCATCAGACCGAACACGAAGACACCGGCGGTGCCAACGTAGCCCGTCATCGTTGCAAGCTTGAGCGACCAAGAGGGGAGCCGGACGATTGCAGCCACCCAGACGACGATCGTTGAAGCCACCACGACCAGTAACGATCGATAGGCCCACACGGGGCTTTCACAGCCGCATACCGATTCCCCGCCCCCCATAGCTGCGACCAGCAGCGGGACTCCAAGGGCAACACCAAGTGCCGCAACCGTGGTGAAGGCGATTCCCGTAGTTTTGGTGATCGCCTCTTCGGGATCGAACCATCCGTCGGCACGTGGGAAGAGATAGTCCAATGTGATTCCAAAGAGGATGAACAGGATGGCGATGAGTCCGACCAGCGCAGGCTCTTGCCCAAGGATCGTGAAATCCGGATTGTCCGGATTCATCATGTCCGATGTAGCGCTCGCCAGAGCGAAAAGGCCGACGCCAAAGGCCAATCCCCGATACTTGCTTGCCCATGAGAGCCATGGACGCAGGAGAACATAGATTGTGGCGCCGAACACCGCCGTCGTGATCGAGAGGAAGATCACCAGGAACACGGTTCCAAAAACCGTGATCTCGCCCACGGTGAATCCGGCCTCCGTGGTTCGCCCGGCACCCTGACTTCCCGAGATAGCTCCGGCGATCCGCATGAAAACCCTGCCACCGATACCACCGACCAGAACACCGGTGATCCCCGCTGCGATTCCGGCCACCATGATGTGGCGCGCCAGTCCGAACCACGAGTGGAAAGGAACTTCGGGTGCCAGTGTCGCCGATATCAGTCTCCGGTGCTTCGTATCCGATGGCATCTCAATGCTTCCCTAGGAGCTGTACCGACCTGTTTGGTCATGGGAGAACGCTGAGGCTGGATAGCTGCTGTCCGCGGCCCCGTCGACGAACGAGTCGCCGCCGATGGGAGCAAGGAGCAGTATCCCCGTCACAATCACCACTGCTGCGATGGCTATCCCAGTTCTGGTGTTCACGGCCGATCGTTGTCCCTCGCTAATCCTTCACTCAGCGGCTAACCCTACACCTTGGTTGACTAGGTGTCCATGGAGGCCATGAGCACCCCGCACCAACGCAAGAGCAGCGAATCTGAGAGCCGGAAGTCGGCGGTAGCCCATACAGGGCGGGGGTTCTACTGTGGAGCGGGTGAGGGGAATCGAACCCCCGTATTCAGCTTGGGAAGCTGATGTTCTGCCATTGAACTACACCCGCGATGGTCAGATTGTAACGATCCTCTTGGCTGACCACGGGGTCGACCGTGACACGAGCACTCGGCTATCGGTTGAAGCGTCCGGGGTTCAGAGCGCCGTCTAG
>QQUL01000160.1 GCA_008501565.1 Armatimonadota bacterium | reverse complement strand
GGTCCTTCTTCAGGTTGCCTGCCGCGTCGAAATCCGCGCCGTCGGCCACGCGTTTTCCGTCAATCGTCCGGAGAGCTGCAGGGAACTCCGCACCATCGGAGGCAAGCGTTGCCCTCAGGCTTGAGTAGGACGAGCGCACATACGCCATCCGTTCACGCTCACGCTCGACGAGAATTCGTGTGGCAGGAGACTGAACACGGCCCGCCGAGAGTCCACGCCGCACACGCCGCCACAGCACGGGCGAGACCTCGAAGCCAAAGAGGCGATCAAGGATTCTGCGTGTCTCTTGCGCCTGGACGAGCGGCACATCGAGATCTCGAGGTGTGGCTGCTGCCTCCTGGATCGCCTTCTTGGTGATCTCGTGGAACACCATCCGCTGCACCGGCACCTTCGGCTTGAGCTCCTCAAGCAGATGCCACGCGATCGCTTCACCCTCGCGGTCCTCGTCCGTTGCGAGGTAGAGCTCGTCTGCGTCCTTGAGAAGTTGCTTGAGCAGGCGCACTTGTTTCTTGGACGAGTCAGAAACGATGTAGATGGGGGTGAAGTCGTTCTCGAGGTCGATACCGAATCGTGTGTTCGCCCAGACAGCCTGCTTGCTCTCGGGTAGGTCCTTCTTCCGCGCGGGAATGTCTCGGATGTGGCCAACCGAGGATTCGACAACAAAGTCGTCCCCGAGGTAGCTGGCAATCGTCTTCGCCTTTGCTGGCGATTCGACAATGACTAGTTTCTTCGACAAGGGTTCTTCCGATCGCGTCTTGCCTATTTCGGAATACGGCATGGGTTCCGACGTGTCAAGGGGGACACGCGGGGCCGAACCTAACGCAAGTGCGGTGCAAATCCCTCGCGGACTCGTTCAACGACGCGCGGCCAGGTGAACTCAGACTCCACATGGACACGCCCGGCAGCTCCCATGGCGGCCGCCTTTTGCGGGTCTGCGAGAAGAGCCGTGAGGTGCTTGGCAATTGCTTTGGACTCTGTCGCGATGTATCCGGTTTGTCCCGGAATCACCGTCTCTGGGGCGCCACCTGAATTACCAGCGATGACCGGCACACCACATGCCGCGGCCTCAAGGAATACGAGGCCGAGACCCTCGGCTTCGAGGCCGCCCCACCGTGATCTACAGGGCATCACGAACACATCCATTCCCTGATACAGACCGGCAAGGTCTGCCCACGGAACGTCAATCTCGAACCGGACGTCGACGCCGAGCTGTTCAGCTTTCTTGCGGATGCGCTGTTCGGTCCGTCCCTTTCCGACAAGCATCACCTGCACGTCGTCCTCGACAAGGGATGCCGCTTCGACGACACGATCTTGGCCCTTGCGCGGCACGAACCGCGACACACAGCCGATGACCGGCTTGACGTTCTCTGGAGGGTTCGCCGGTGGCACAAACGTGTCGATGTCCACCCCGGCTCCGATGTAGACCACCGGCTTCTTGGTGAGGTGCACGACATTGACTTCGGTGTATCGGCTGATCGCAAAGTTGACGTCGGCAGCCGCCAGGGTCTTTCCGAGCCATTGCTTGATTCCCGGGACCGCAGCCGGGAGCGTGACTTCGGCGCCGTAGTTCACGACTCCGAACGGAATGTCGAATTCGTCGCGAAGCGAAGGCCCCAGTGAGGTGAGCGGATGCGGAGCGCCGAACAGGATCGCATCCGGTCCGAAGTCGTGCACGGCGTCGACCACCAATTGACGGGTTCGTTTGGTCGGAAGCATCCATCGTCGATGACCTCGCGTGACACCGGATTCCGCCGCCGGAGCTTTGCGGTCGGCAGGAGCTACGACATGGACCTCATCGGGGTACGCATCAACGAGGCTTTGGAGATACATCTGGATCCCACCCGGCTTCGGCGGGTAGTCGTTGGTGACGATGAGGAGGCGCACGGCATCAGTCCATGTGCGGAGCGACGTTGTAGGACGCAAGGACCGCGCTGTCGCCATTGAGCACGAAGCTCGACTGGGCGGTGTTTCGCGGAATGGTGATCTTGCCCCGACCGGCGTTCGTGATTCCCAGTACGTTGACCGCCAGGGCCCGGATGGCAGCACCATGGGAAACAGCGATGTACGGCTTGGCCATGGCCTCCTTCGCCAGTTTGTCTGCGGTTCGGCGCATCCTGGCTCCAGCACCAACGAGCGACTCCCCGTAGCCGCCCCTCTTCGTGTGATCACCGCGCCCCGATTCGTACTCGGCGATGTCGGCGCGGTGCTGTTCGAGGATCTGGGCCGTCGTGAGACCCTCCCAAGCGCCGAAGGACATCTCGACGAGCCCTTCTTCGCTTGTCGGTGAGGCATCCATGCCTTCGCCGATGATCTCCGCCGTCTGTCTCGTTCGGATTCTTGGAGAACTGAACATGGCATCGACCACGGGGGCATGAGCGGCCGCTGAGGCCGCCTGCTGTTTCCCGAGCTCGGTGAGGGGCGTATCGGTTGTGCTGTCCCATGTGCCAGCAACATTCCCCTCCGACTGTCCGTGCCGAACAAACGTCGCCTGCTGGCCCCGTGGCCCGAATTGGTACGGCGTGTGGTCCAGATGGGTCGCATCGTTGAACACGTCGATGCGACGCTGTCCGTCGCGTCCGATCAAGACTTGCGAAACTGCGGTGTTGTGGGACGGAATCATGCGTCCCGTTCCGTTGAGCCCCGCCACCTGGCTCATGAGAGCCCAGATCACGCCCCCGTGCGTGACAAGAACCGCATGGTCGCCATCGGCAAGTTTGTCGACAAGATCATCGAATGCGGCGCTGACACGTTTGATGAACACCGACATCTGCTCCCCGCCGCCGGGAGCGAGATCCTCGCCGTTCGTGAAGGCCTGCCATTGTTCCGGGAAGCGTTCGGCAACTTCGTCAGAGGTCAATCCCTCCCATGCGCCGATCGAGAATTCCCGGAACGCCGGATCAGGGATGGCATCCTTGAACACCGCAGCGGTTGTCACGGTCCGTGGGAGGTCCGAGGTGATGACGACATCAGGGGCGGAGTTTGCGAATCGGTTTGCCAGCCGGTCGATCTGGGCAAGCCCGACCTCGGATATCCCCGAATCGGTGAAGCCTTGCCAACGACTCTCGCGGTTGGCATGAGTCTCGGCGTGTCTGACGATCGTGACGGTCTTCCCCACGGTTTCCTCCTCTCCTGGCGATGCAGGCTAAGCCCGCCCGGGATTTGGTTCGGGGGCTGTCGAGCGCGAACGAAGCGAACGAGCCCTACGCGATGAACGCCGATGCAAAGATCAGGGACACCACAGTCATCACCTTGATGACAATGTTCATGGACGGGCCTGCGGTGTCCTTGAACGGGTCACCGATCGTGTCACCGACCACGGCTGCCTTGTGCGCATCGGATCCCTTTCCACCAAATGCACCGGATTCGATGAACTTCTTCGCGTTGTCCCAAGCTCCACCCGCGTTCGCCATGTAGATCGCAAGAAGGAAGCCTGAGACCAACGCGCCTGCGAGCAGGCCACCGAGCATCTCGACGGAGATGAACCCGACCACGAGGGGAAGCGCAACAGCGAGCGCCCCCGGGATGATCATCTCACGAAGGGATGCCTTCGTTGAGATGTCCACGCACTTGGCGTACTCGGGAACGACACCCTCCCGGCCCTCTCGCAGGCCGGGGATGTCACGGAACTGACGGCGCACTTCCTCGATCATCTGGAAAGCAGCGCGGCCGACGGCCTGGATGGTCATGGAAGCAAAGAGGTACGGGAACATGCCTCCGATGAACAGACCCATGACGACCTTGATGTCGAGGATGTCGAAGCCCTCGACTCCGACGGCCTTCGAGAAGGTGAAGAACAGCGCAAGGGCGGTCACCGCCGCCGATGCAATGGCGAATCCCTTGG
>QQUL01000288.1 GCA_008501565.1 Armatimonadota bacterium | reverse complement strand
CTCGACATACGACCGCGTCAAGGCGGCACCTCCGAGGAGCACCGGCACATGAGCGAGCCCTCTTCGGGTGAGCTCGTCGAGATTGTCCCGCATGATGAGCGTGCTCTTGACGAGCAAGCCACTCATTCCGAGCGCATCTGCATCGTGCTCTTCGAATGCTTCGATCATGTCCGCGATCGACACCTTGATCCCGAGGTTGTGGACCCGATACCCGTTGTTGGACAAGATGATGTCGACGAGGTTCTTCCCTATGTCGTGGACGTCGCCCTTCACCGTCGCCAGCACGATGCTCCCGCGGTCGGCGGCATCGACCTTGTCGAGGTGCGGTTCGAGGTGTCGGACGGCGGCCTTCATCGTCTGGGCAGACCTGAGAACGAACGGAAGCTGCATCTGCCCTGACCCGAAGAGATCACCCACGGTCTTCATTCCGGCAAGGAGGTGATCATTGATGATGTCGATGGCGGCAGTTGTGGTCAACGCCTCGTCGAGGTCTGCCTCGAGCCCGACTGCGTTGCCCGTCACGATCCGTCTCTCAAGGCGTTCACTGACTTCGAGTTGATCGAGGGGATCTGCGACGACGGTTGATGTTTCGATGTCCTCGAACATGGTGAGCAGCGTTTCGAGGGGGTCGTACACATCCGTTCTGCGGTCGTGGATGAGATCGAGACAGACCTGCTGCTGTTCGTGGGGGATCTCGATGAGTTGTGTGATACGACCGGCATGGATGATCGCGGCGTCGAGTCCTGCATCGACACACTCGTGGAGGAACATGGAGTTCAACACACGCCTCGCCGTTGGCTTGAGCCCGAACGAGACATTTGAAACGCCGAGGACCGTTGCGGTCCCGGGTAGCTCCGCCTTGATCCTGCCGATGGCGTCGATCGTTGCCATGGCATCGCCCCGTAGGTCGTTGTCTCCGGTCGAAAGGGGGAAGGTGAGCGGGTCGAAGATCAGATCCTCCGAGGAAAGCCCGTAGCGGTTGGTTGCCAGATCGTGGATCCGGTGTGCCACCTCCATCTTCCACTCGAGATCGCGGGCTTGACCTCGTTCGTCGATGAGCAGACAGATGACCGCGGCGCCGTGTTCTTTGGCCAGTCGCATGACCTTGTCGAAGCGGGATTCCTCCCCTTCGCCGTCTTCAAGGTTCGCCGAATTGAGTACCGACCGCCCGCCGATTCGTTCGAGAGCCGCCTGCATGACCGGTGGTTCGGTCGAATCGATGACGATCGGCGCGGTTATCTCGGTGGCGAACCGTTTGGCGAGCGCATCGCTGTCCGCCGCTCCGTCCCTTCCGACATAGTCGACGCACAAGTCCACAAGGTGCGCACCCTCGGCTACCTGTCCCTCACCAATTGCCACGCATGTGTCGATGTCCCCTTCAAGCATGGCCTCTCGGAATGCTCGGGAACCGTTTGCATTGGTGCGCTCACCGATGATCAGGATCGATGCGTCTTGATGAATCTCCATCGGGGCGTATGTCGATGAAACCGATGGCAGGTGCTCGATCGTCCTCGCTGCAGGACTGAGTGGACGGACGTGTTCAATGAGCGTGGCGATGTATTCGGGTGTCGTTCCGCAGCAGCCCCCCACGATTCCGACACCGTATTCAGAAACAAACGTCGCCAGGTGCTCCGCCATGTCGGTTGCCCCGAGGTCGTAGTGCATCTTGCCGTCAACCACGGAGGGGAGCCCCGCGTTGGGGATGACGCTGATGGGAAGAGAGGCGTGACGGGTGAGGTAGCGAACAGCTTCATACATTTCGATGGGCCCGGTCGCACAGTTCAGACCGATGACATCGGGTCCGAGGGCCTCGACTGCGGCCAGTGCCGCCCCGATCTCAGTCCCAGGGAGCATCCGGCCCGTCGTCTCGATGGTTACCTGCGTCTGAATCGGCACATCACGTCCCGAGGTCCTCATCGCTCGCCGGCATCCGTTGATCGCAGCCTTGACCGAGAGAAGGTCGAACTGTGTTTCGATGATGAGGAGATCGACCCCGCCGTCGAGCAAACCCGCAGCCTCAATCTCATACGCGTCTCGGAGGTCGGCGTAGGAGATCTGGCCAAGCGTCGGGAACTTTGTTCCCGGTCCAATCGAGCCAGCGACATACCGGTTCGAATACCGATCTGAGGCTGTGCGAGCTATTCCCGCCGCGGTAGCCGAGATCTCATAAGCCCGATCAGCCAGCCCGTATTCGCCAAGAGGAACGGCAAATGCCCCGAACGTGTTCGTTTCAACCACATCGGCACCCACTTCGAGGTAGGCGGTATGAAGTTTGTCGACGACGTCGGGTCGCGTCAGATTGAGCATCTCATTGCAACCTTCGAGGTCGGGGCCGCCGAAGTCGTCAGCGCCGAGATGTTGGGACTGAAGCCACGTTCCCGTGGCGCCGTCGAAAACCACGACGCGACGATCGACGAAGTCGAGGTAGTTCACGTTTCGATACGCCCCTCGCTCGGCTGGCGTTGAAGCGGTGTGAATCCCATCGCGGCTCCTCTCTCGAAACGCTCATGGCGCGTCGAGCGGTCTACCGCTCGGTCATTCCCATCGATCAGGCATTGGCACCGTGCTCATTCGTCGGTTGCCGCGGCTTCGTCGGGCCTGTCCCTCCACCGCTCAAGATGAGCGCTTCTTGACGAGACACTAGTGCTGTGTCCACCGTCGAAACGCGAATTCCCCGGCTAGTTCTTTCGCTTTGACCTGCGACGGATGACCGACACGGTCCACCCGATGAATGCGCCGAGTGCACCGGCGATCAGGATGACAGCCCACATAGGCATGGTGGTGTCGAGCCACAGGAAGTTGATCTTCGTTTGGTGATTGTTCGACACGATGAAGATCACGAGAATCGTGGCGACGATTCCTGCGCCGATAAGCCCAATCGGAAACTCGCTCTGTGGAGCGACTTGGTGCTCGCCTCCGTCTTCAGCCATGACATCCCTTTGCTGTGTTTCACGCAAGGATAGCCGACGGCAATTAGCGAGGCGTTCAGCAAACTGCCCGAACGGTCGGGTACGGGTTGACCGCAGCTCCGCCTCCGGGGTGGAGCTGGAAGTGAAGGTGTGGACTTCCCGCATTGCCGGAGGATCCCATGTATCCGATGACCTGACCCTTGTCGACGCGTTGTCCGTCAACGAGCCCGTTTGGGTATCCCTGAAGGTGGGCGTAGTAGTAGCGGTATCCGGCGTCGTCGTAGAGATACACAACGATGCCGCCGAGGTTCACAGTCTTCTTCTTGATGTAGCCAGCCTGGACGGCCACGAGGGGATGGCCGTATCCGGTCGATGAGTACATGTCGGTGCCCTTGTGCGAGCGGGTTCCGCCCGATCGTGGATAGCCCCACGAATTGATGAACGTCGAACCTCCCTGTACCGGACAGACGAAGCCCGGAATGGTCCCGGGTGCGAGGCCCGCGGCGGCACCGTGAGCAGCCGTGTAGGCGGCTGCAGCCTGTTCGGCTTTGCGCTTGGCTTCAGCGATGTCGAACGCGCGTTGCTCCTCCCGAACGGTGTCGATGGCAGCCCGGACCTCAGCCGATGCTTCCTCGTAGGCAGCGTCGGCCTCCGCATAGAGGCCCTGCACCTCGACAAGCTTCTCCTCGGCTGCGGCCTCAAGCAGGAGTGCCTCTGCCTCCTGATCGGAAAGATTGATGCGAAGACGATCCACCTCACGGTTGAGGGCAGCGAGCTGACCGAGATCCGTTAGTCCCTGAACTGCTGCCTCGTCCAGAAGGATTTGACTGAGGAGGATGTCCTGGATCGAGTCGAGCGCAATCGCCGTTTCCACGCCGGCGTTCCCGCCATTGGTGTATGCGTCGATGATGAGCGGCTTGGCCCGCTTGTCGGCGGCGACGA
>QQUL01000107.1 GCA_008501565.1 Armatimonadota bacterium | reverse complement strand
GTTTGACGCCCGTGGATCAGAGATTCGGGCAATTGCCGCCGAACTGGGCGGTTATGTGTCGTCGGGTGAGAGCCACATCGAGGAATACGACGAGAACCGCTACGCGGTCGGCTGGTTCACACTCCGGATCCCAAGCGATCGATTCGACGATGCCGTCGCCAGAGTCGAAGGGCTCGGGGAGCGGGTTTCGTCATCGCTGTCAAGCCAGGACGTCTCGGATCAGTATGTCGATCTTGAGGGGCGGCTGAAGTATTGGCGCCAGCAAGAAGCGTTCTACACGGGACTGTTGGCGGAGGCACAGGACATTGACGACCTTGTCGCTATCCAGGTTCAGATGCAGGATGTGTTGCTCAACATTGAACAAATCGAGGGGCAGCTGCAGTATCTCGATGGCCGCACTTCGTTTGCAACGTTGACGGTGGGTCTCACCGAGGTTCCCGACGTTGTTGCTCCGATTGTTGAGCCTGAGACAGACCCGGGTCCGATCGAAGAGGCATTCGATCAGGCCGGTGAGGTGCTGCTCGCAACGGTTGCGTTCCTGATCGTGGCGGCCGCGGTCATCATACCGATCGGCATTCTCGTCCTGATAGCGTGGCTGATCGTTCGCCTGTTCACGCCACGACGCAAGGATCAACCGGCCGAAGGCTGATCCAGAGAAACACGCGTACCCAGGGTTCCAGCCCCCCAAAAACGGGGGGCTGGAACCCTGGGTACGCGTTCTGAGCGTGATGTTCGGTTCATTGCGGACTTCACAAAGAGACGGTTCCTGCTGTTCCGTCGACCGTGATTGTGTCACCGTCGCTGATTCGGGTGGTTGCATCGCTTGTCGCCAGAACCGACGGGATGTCGTACTCACGAGCAAGGATTGCCGTGTGGGACAGCGGGCCACCCGAATCGCACACAAACGCACCCGCGATACCGAACAAGACGGACCAGGCAGGGTTGGTGATCGGGCAGACGATCACGTCGCCGGGCTGAACGCGGGCGAAATCCGTTTCCGACGTGATCACCCGGGCGGTACCTGTGTAGATGCCGGCAGCGCCTGGCAAACCGGTGATCTCACTCGAGCTCGTGGCAGATTCCGGCGGAGCTCCGAACTCCGCTTCGATTGCCCACAGCAGGGCTCCGTTGATTTTCCGACCCGCCTTGGGAAGGCCGCGGATGTCGGGCGGCGGTCCCCCCGGAACCCCATATGTGGCGGGACCGGGATGGGCGAACGTCCATGCTCGTTCGGCGCGACGCCTTCGGACCGTCTCGAATCTGGCGTCGTCGTCTTCCTTGAGGGAGGAACGCGCCTCGGTGTCGGTCAGGAAGAAGACATCCTCGCGATCGGCGATGACGGATCGGTCGGCGAGCCTCTGCCCAACCTCAAGCCACGCCATTCGCATCAACGCACCGACGGTCGATCCGAGCCAAGCGGTGTTGTCCTCGCGGGTCGGGTAATCCCTTCGTGCGGCTTCGAGGAGTCGCTCGAACTCGTCGATTCTCTCCACGGGGATCGCTTCTCGGGCTTGCCGTTCGATCTCGTCGTCCGCGAGCACATTCGTTGGGCTCTCGAGTTCGGCCAATATCATCCGTTCGACAAGGCCGGGAAGCTCACCGATCGTCGGCCCGGACCAGTCATAGTGAACGCTCCGGAAGCCGTAAACGTTGATCCACTGATTGAGCAGCGCTCCAACACCCGGGTCCGCGGCGGCGATCCGTGTCTGGATGTCGCCGGCACCGTTGCGCAGAGCGTCAAGGGCAGCGGGTGACCGTTCGATTGCCGCTGCGACGGACCGCAAGACCGTCGTTGGTTCCGACGATGCCATCGAATGACCGGTGAGGAGCCG
This sequence comes from Armatimonadota bacterium, assembly GCA_008501565.1. Taxonomy (GTDB): domain Bacteria; phylum Actinomycetota; class Acidimicrobiia; order Spongiisociales; family UBA5794; genus UBA5794. The sequence goes on along the minus strand of QQUL01000107.1, from coordinate 2,024 downwards.
GAGCGTTGTGGCTGCATCCCAGCTGAGATGCTGTTCGCACCACATGACGAGTTCATGCAAGGACACGAAGTACGCCAGACCGAGGTCGAAGTGGATGTCGGCTCCATCGGATGCAAATGCTTCGACAGCATCGATGTGCTCGAGCAATGCCTGATCGTCGAGTGCTTCCAAATCGACCCCACGCAACCCTCTGATGGCTTCTTGCGCCGATGCTCGGCCGTGGAGTTCCCAATCTCTGCTCACTGAATCAAGTCGACCAGATTCCACGAGGGAGCGCGCTGCCGCCATACGACGCCGCATTTCGGGATGAACGCGTGAGATGATCCCGATGAGCCACCACGGTGGGGTCTTTCCGGACCCATCGCCCCCGACGGGAATGGGTCGGTTGTAGAGCTCACCATGGATCGTCGTCTCTTCGAGTCGCTCGATCACCAGTCCGCTGCGCTTTGCCCACCTCGCCACGGCATTGTCGTCCTCGCCGATCCTCGACGTGACGAGCGGACGAAGTGGGCCCGGATGATGGGTGGAGTCCTTGGTCCAGAACCCATCGGGAATGCGGTCGGTGGGTTGCACCGGCAGCGCGGTGATCGGACGCGCCTGCACGATGTGAAGGATCTCACCGTCGTATGCCCATTCGACGTCGACCGGGTGTCCAAGAGCTGATTCGATGTCACGGACAGCGGTTGCAACGTCGCGAATCACCTCTTCGTCGACACGATCACCCGCTCGGAGAGTGAGCTCGGAGTCCTTCATGACCCATTCATTGCCTGATTCCGATCCGTTCAACAGACGGTCTGCGAGGCCCGTGATACTGGAGATGACGACTTCGTCGTCTCCCGTCGTCGGGTTGGCCGAGAACGCCACGCCAGCTGTCGTTGCGGGCACCATTTGCTGAACGATGACCGCGATCGGGTCACCATGCGCTGACGCTACGACCTTGCGCGCCGCGTCAGCTACAGCCCCAATAGTGGGAGACACATTGAGAACTGACGCGTACTGGCCCGCGTGCGATGCATCCTGTTGATCCTCCTCCACCGCCGACGAGCGGACCGCCACGGGGCCTGCGCCAAGTGACTGGAGTCCGGCCGTGATGGCCGCGCTGGTTTCTGTTGAATCCAGGTTGTTGGTATGCCCGACCGTGATGACGAAACCGGCAGGAACCGTCTGCCCGCAGTCAAGGAGGAGGGCAAGCCCGGTTGCTTTCGCACCGACCACGGATCGATCGCTCGCGTCTGACAGTGAGACGATCACGGGGTCAGTCGTTTGCGCCACGGATGGACTCTCAGACATGTCAGTGATTATCGCGGATCCAGACGTCGGCCGCTGGGATGAGAGGCCCCGGTCGCGACGGGTGCCGAATCTTCGTACCCTGGGCTCCACTGGACATATATGTCCACTCCAGCCCTGGGTACGCGGATGGCGGGTGATCAGACCTTGAGAGAGAACGGTGGGTACTCGTCGGTCAGTGCCGCTGTGTAGGCCCATGCTCGAGCCCACCACTGGTGGAACCCAACGAAGTAATAGTGCAGTGACAAGGGCAGGGATCCGTTCACGAGGATCCAGACGAATCCCACCCATGCCACGATGATCGTCCCGAGCGTGAGCCACGCCAGGATGAAGAAGTGGGGGAGTGCCAGGATTGCGCGGATCAAGATGATTCCGAGAAACGCCAGCAGCCGGTTCTGAGGTTCTGGAGCCTCGACAACCTCGACCTGGGCGGGATGGTTCTCGTCAGTTCCGAACGTCGGATACGCGTCCGTGGTCGCGGTGAACCAAGCAAAGACTCGACTGATCCACTCGAGGTAGATCAGCTCGATGTTCTCGACCCAGTAAGGCTTTCCGCCGGTGAAGAGGATGTACCAATACCCGATCCACACGACGAACTGAACAGCAACCGAGTACAGGGCGAGCAGGATGATGTGGGGAATGAGCAGCAGCGGCTTGATGAACAGGATGCCCAACGCGGCAAGCCCTCGGCTCCGTTGCTCATCATCAACGGGCACAACGAATTCGACGGGATACGG
>QQUL01000046.1 GCA_008501565.1 Armatimonadota bacterium | reverse complement strand
GGAAGTGGAGTGGTGCGAGCTTTGAGGAGCACGGAACATGGGTGATGGGGGCCCCTGAGGTATTGCTTGACGCTATGGATGCTGGCGCATCCGAGGTCGGTCGACAGGTGGCAGACCTTGCATCGAAGGGTCGGCGCGTGTTGTTGGTTGCGACGTCCCCGCACGCGTTGTCCGATGACGGCGCCCTACCCGGGGATATGGAAACGGCCGCGATCGTGTCGATCGTGGAGGAGATTCGCCCCGATGCTGCGGACACCTTGGCGTATCTGCGGAGTCAAGGCGTGGCGATCAAGGTGGTTTCGGGTGACAATCCGGCGACGGTGTCCGCGATCGCGGCCGCGGTCGGACTCCCCGGTGCCGAATTCGCTGTTGACATGCGCGGGCATGCGGACGTCACCGGCCTTGCCGAGAAACATGTCGTGTTCGGACGCGTACAGCCGGAACAGAAGCGGGCCCTCGTCAGGGATCTTCAAGCGAACGGGCATACGGTCGCGATGACCGGCGATGGCGTCAACGACGTACTGGCCATAAAGCAAAGCGACATCGGAATAGCGATGGACACTGCTGGGTCAGCCACCCGTGCCGTGTCACAACTCGTACTCCTCGACGGTCGATACGACCGTCTGCCATCCGTGCTTTCCGAAGGACGGAGAGTGATCGCAAACATGGAACGTGCCTCCGCCTTGTTCATCACCAAGACCGTCTATGCCATCCTGCTCGCCGTGTCGGTGAGTGCTGCGGGATTTGTGTTCCCGTTCCTTCCTCGGCACCTCACCCTTGTTGGAACACTCACGATCGGGGCACCAGCGTTCATCCTGAGCTTTTGGCCCTCTGACAGTCCTGCGCGGCCCGGGTTCCTGTCCCGAACGCTGCGCTTTTCCGTCCCGGCAGGTCTCGTCGCGGCACTCGTGACCTTCTCGATCTACGCCGTCGCACGCTCATCCTTCATCGGAGCCACGACGCCTGAGGCCCAGACGGCTGCAACGTTGACCCTGGCACTCGTAGGTTTCTGGATCCTCTATCGCCTGGTTCGCCCACTCGACGCGGCGGAGGCGGCACTCATCGGATCGATGTTTGCGATGCTCGTCTTGGCGTTCACAGTCCCATTCTTGTCGGACTTCTTCGCGCTCCAGTTTCCGAGTCTCGTATCGGGCCTTGCGGTCGCCGCGGTCACAATCCTCGCCATCGTGCTCCTCGAATTCGTTCTCGACATGGTCGAGCGGCATGGCCCCAGGCTGAAGTGGTTCGCCATCGACGAGATCTGATTCGGTCAGGGGGCTGACGTGCCTTCGCGGTTGTAGTCGTCCTCAAGCCGGACCACATCGTCGAGATGATTCGTCGATACCTCGATGATTTCCACATCACCTGAAGCAGGAGCTTCGAATCGGTGGATCTGACCCACCGGGATGTCGGCGGATTCGCCTTCGCCCAGCTCGACGACGGTCGCGTCGTCACCCTGCCCGAGATTGAGCAGCAGTGTCCCCGAAATCACGAGCACCGATTCGTGCTTTTGTTCGTGGAATTGAAGGCTCAGCCGTTTGCCGGCGTTTATGTGGATGATCTTGCCCGCGTAGTGGTCGGTGTGGGCCCACAGCAACTCGTGACCCCAGGGTTTCTCGGTTCGGGTGTGCATGTGCGGGAGCCTACAGGGTCCGGCTGCCAGCTTTCGGCCGACTTCTCTGCTCACCGGGAATCGAGAAGAGCTGAGAGCCCTGGAGTCCTATCCTCGGACCGAATCAAACAACTCCGAAAGGTCTCACGCGTGGAGTACGACATCGCCGATATTGGACTTGCCGACAAGGGAGACCTGCGGATCGAGTGGGCGTCGAGGCGTATGCCTGTCCTCGCTGCGATCCGCGAACGGTTCGAAAAGGAGCAACCCCTTGCGGGGTATCGGATCGGGGCATGCATGCACGTCACCAGTGAGACGGCGACGTTGATGCACGCGCTGGTTGCCGGTGGTGCCGAGGTGGCAATCTGCGCATCGAACCCGCTGTCCACCCAGGACGATGTCGCAGCTTCACTTGTCAGGGCAGGGATACCGACGTATGCAGTTCGAGGTGAATCCGCTGACGACTTCTACCGCCACATCAACGCGGTTCTCGATACGCACCCTCATTTGGTGTTCGACGACGGTGCCGACATGACGACCGTGCTGCACAGGGAGCGAATCGATCAGGATGTTGTTGGGGGAATGGAAGAAACAACCACCGGTGTCATCCGGCTCAAAGCAATGGCGGACGAAGACGTCCTCCGATACCCCGTCGTCGCGGTGAATGATTCTGATACGAAACATCTCTTCGACAACCGACACGGCACCGGGCAGTCATCGCTTGACGGCATTCTGCGAGCTTCGAACATCCTGTTTGCCGGCAGGCGCGTCGTCGTCGCCGGGTTTGGCGATTGCGGCTGGGGGATAGCAACGCGGGCAAAGGGGATGGGTGCGGACGTGATCGTGACGGAGATCGATCCGATTCGTGCGGTCGCTGCCGCCATGGAAGGACACCGAGTCATGTCAGGGGAAGAAGCCGCTGAGGTGGGGGATCTCTTCATCACCGCGACAGGGAACATCCATGTCTTTCGGGCCGAGCACTTCGCCAAGATGAAGGATGGGTCGATCATCGCAAATGCCGGGCATTTCGATGTGGAACTCGATCTGGTCGCCCTTGATGAGATGTCGGTGTCCCGACGGGTGCTGCGTGACAATCTTGAGGAGTTCGTGATGCCCGACGGTCGACGGATTCTTGTCGTTGCCGACGGTCGCCTGGTGAACCTCGGAGCAGCCGAGGGACATCCCGCTGATGTCATGGACATGTCGTTCGCTGATCAGGCGCTCGCCGCAGAGTGGATCATCCAGAACAAGGACAACCTGCGCCCACAGGTGTACACGCTTCCCAAAGAGCTTGACCACGAAGTAGCTCGCCTCAAGCTCGCAGCGATGGGTGGCACACTCGAATCGCTCACCGCCGAGCAGTCCGAATACCTCGACTCCTGGCAGCACGGAACCTGACGAGGACCGATTACCGACAACCGATGACCGACCTCAGAAGGCAGATAGCTGCTTGGGAGTGGGATCTTTCGGTAATCGGTAATCGGTAATCGGTAATCGGTAATCCGATTCTGTCATTCCTGACAGATACCTTGAATCCATGCTCTGTCTTGCCTGTTCGGCTCCGGGGTCACCGCTGTGTTTCGCTTGTGAGCAATCGCTTCAGCGAGCGCCGGGCCGCATTGTTGGAACCCGGGATCTTCGTGTCGGTGTCAGTCCGGTTTTTGTACACCGCGAGGCTGCGGCGCGGCTGGTGCACAATCTCAAATACCGACGGTCGATCAAAGCCGGAGAGCTCCTCGCGGCCCACATGGCCGACCTGGTTCCGCTGGACGCCGATGCCCTCGTACCGATCCCGAGGGTTCTTGCAAGGCGGGTGTCATACGGGATTGACCAGACCACAGTTCTTGCACGGCTGATATCCGACCTCACGGGGATCCCTGTTCGGAGATTGCTTCGCATAGGCGTCTGGCATCGACGCTCCGCCGGCCTCGACCGACAGCATCGGCCTGTTCCAGTGTTCGAGATTCGAGGTCCGATCTCGCGGCAACCGGTCCTGGTGGACGATGTGTGTACAACAGGCTCGACCGTCGTCGGAGCTGCGCTGGCGCTGGGATTCAGTCGGATTCAGGCGGTGGTCGCGTCCTCAGCGACCGGCATCCCAGGTCGGCAGAGCTAGGTGTGCTCTTCGGGGAGGTTGTCCTTGAGGATGCTGGTTGGTGTTGCCCATCCGAGCGATCCGTGGTCTCTGTGGTGATTGTAGAAGTGGATGAACCCGTCGTAGGCCACAGTGCGTTGGCTGTCTGA
>QQUL01000344.1 GCA_008501565.1 Armatimonadota bacterium | reverse complement strand
GACATCCTTGCCGTCACGCGCTCAAACGACATCGACGGCTCCACCATGCACGAGTCCCTACGCGTCGTCGCAGAGCATCGCAAGATCGAGCTCCGCCCGCTCGCCGAGGTTCTGAGAGGATTCGCGCCAACTCGATCAACGAGAATACGCTGAGACGCGCAACGCCTTGAGGTGGCTCGCCACATGCCACATGGGCCACTACCACAATGGAGAGCAGACATACCGAGCCGACTTGCTCCCAATTGTCGAGCCTCACTTCTCCCACGACGGCCTACCTGAGGATCACGGAGTCGAGATGTATGTCGCTCGGGATGGTCAGCGTTGGTACGCGACGCGACAAGCAGTCACCGGCTGGTGGTTCGCTATCGGTGCGGCCGGGCCTCCGCCGGATCAATGGCTCTACGACGGGCACGATCCACCTCAGGGTTTTCCGGCCCAACCGGAATGGGATCGGTTCGGTGGAGGCACGGGCTCGGTCAACTGGGATTGAGAGCCTGAGCGTGCCGACGAGATCATGCAAAGCCACTACTCCAGCTTACTTTGGTTAGCAATTCTTTAAGCTAAGCTTTTCATGTAACCTTCACTACACTCGACGGGAGCCGAAGGATGGCCGAGTATGTACGGAAACGATGGGAACCTCGATTCGAAGGGATGACCCGCCGCGACCGCCAAGGCTGTAGCTACGACGCTTACCTGCCAGATCCTCTCGCCGGATGGAACCTCACCCTGCCTGGCGACCTCGCAGCGGACATCGCGGACGCCGAAACCGCGATCCGTAATCTGAACGAGGCCGGGATGAGCCATGTCAGTCTTGAGGGTCTCGCCCGGTTCCTGCTCCGAGCCGAGTCGGTCGCCTCCTCCAAGATTGAGGGGCTCGACGCGGGACCACGACGACTGGTAGAGGCTGAGGCCGCTATTGCCCAAGGTGGCGAAAGCGCCGATCGTGTTGCCGTCGAGGTCCTCGGCAACATCGCAGCCATGGAATCCGCGATCGAACTAGCACTCCAAGCAAAGCGGGTCTCGTTGGCCGATCTGCTGGGAATCCACCGCGTGTTGATGGACCGCTCACCGAGTCCCGAACTCGGAGGAGTGGTCCGCGAACGGCAGAACTGGATAGGCGGAAGCTCCTACAACCCGTGTAGCGCGGTGTTTGTCCCACCACCACCAGAGCACGTCGATGGTCTCGTCCAAGACCTCCTCAAGTATGTGAATGGCGACGAGCACTCCCCCCTTGTGCAGGCCGCCATCGCCCATGCCCAGTTCGAGACCATCCACCCATTCGCCGACGGAAACGGACGGTCCGGGCGGGCACTGATCCACGTGATCCTCCGACGGCGGGGACTCTCCCCGACTTTCGTGCCACCCATCAGCCTCGTCCTCGCCACCTGGTCCGACGACTACATCTCCGGCCTGACCGCCTTCCGACACCTTGATCCCGCGGACAGCCCGAAGCGATCCCAAGCCGCCCACACGTGGCTGCGGACCTTCGCCGGCGCCACCCTTCGAGCATGCAGCGACGCTCAGATCTACGCCACGAGGATCGACGAACTGGTCGTCCAATGGCGAGCAAGCCTTGGAACCGTCCGGAGGGGATCGGCGTTGGACCTGCTCCTCGACGTTCTCCCCGGAGTCCCGCTTCTGACCGTGGAATCGGCCGCCGACCTCATCGCCCGCTCCGACGTCGCCACCGGGGCAGCCATCAACCGCCTCGTCGACTCAGGAATCCTGACGCAACGAAACATCGGCAAACACCGGTACCGCATCTTCGAAGCACCAACCGTCCTCGAACTGTTCACCTCATTGGAACGCTCTCTCGCCAGCCCGACCGGCGACACCGCTACCGATGAACCCGTCCGACTCGTACCACACCGGCTGCCTTCATGATGTCAGTCGGCATGTCGCTCTGGAGACCCTCTGCGCTTGTCCACGCAGGATGCAGACCTCTTCGCTATGGCCGGGCCCTACGCTGCTCGGGTCGCCATCATGTTCAGCAGATACTGGCAAGAGAGGCTCCTGTTGGTTGCCTTCAGTTTGAGGCTACAGCCAGGCAGCTCTCGGATATCCAAACCTTCCAAATGACGCCCGCTAAGAGATCGGTTAGAAGAATCCAATCAATCCGGGACCAGAACGCGAGAAAACCCTTGGTATCTGTAGTAATACCAAGGGTTTTCTTCGTAGCGGGGGCGGGATTTGAACCAAAAAGTATCGAACCCCAGCCCCGCAACGCCACCGTCTGCCAACTCGATCACAAGAAACGAGGCAGAAAGGCACGGGAGCGACGCGACCGGTTCAGTTTTCGACGTTCGGGTGAGAAGGTCGCACGTTCAAACGCGAGAAAGCCCCCTGAGAATGTAGGTATCCCAAGAGGCTTTCTTCGTAGCGGGGGCGGGATTTGAACCCGCGACCTTCGGGTTATGAGTTCCTTTCAGGCACTACTCACTAGTTTTCACTATTGCTCAATAGTCAGCAATACCTTGGGTCTCGCGGGATTGGCATGACGGCTGATGCCTGTGGATAACCCCCCGTATCGCCCCATCCGTTAGAAGATCCGTTAGAAGAATCGGGTACTCGCCTACTCGATGAGGGCGAGCACCTCGGTGATTACGAACTCAGCCGCGGCGTCGATGTCGTATCCCTCCGGCCAGACCGTCACCAACGCACGAATATCTTCTCGGAACGCTGAACGCTCCAGCTTCTCGCGCAGGTTCAACTCGGCACGGAGTCTTGTGTACCCATCGGGACGGTACGGGGCGAAGGCCTCGACAATCGAGGACGGTGCCACGCCGAGCTGGGTGAGGGCCAACCAGAGGTCAAACAGGTCACGCCCCTTCGATCGCTGGAACAGGGCTCGGATCTTTGTGGCCACTACTTCATCGAGAGTAAACGTCAGCACCTCGGCACTGCCGTTGAACCAAGATGATTCGACATGGAACGGGATTCTGATGGGTGGGTTGGCTGGCGATCGTTCAAACGTGTTGACCTCGATCTTGACTCGCATCTGGCCTCCACCCATCTCATAGGGGGCGCTTAGGAACATCTTGGGGTGCTCGGTGATCCTCGTCCGCACCTCCATGCCGAGTCCGTCCCCGATCTGGGTGACGGCCTGGGTGAGTTCGCGGATCCCGCCTCCGGTGCTGCGGACGTAGTCGAGGTCCTCGCTGTATCTCAGCGGCTCAGGCGCATGGAGCTTGTGCAAACAGGTGCCCCCTCGGAACACCAACTCGTCACCGAGATAGTCGTCGTTGGCGATCTCGACGATGAGCCGAGAGAGCAGCAGATCCTGCTCGATCTGCTCCACCGTCGGCCACGGCACAGTGCGGCCCCATTCGGTGATCGCTGCTTCGGAGATCACGATGACTCCTCATCCGGATACTCGGCGACGATCACGGTCCAGCGCCGATCGAGGGTCCCGGATCGTCCGTGGCCGGGGTCCAACGGAGTGGGCGTGACCCGTGTAGACGCGACGGGTACCAGCGGTTCGGTGTCGACTTCCACGTCGACCTGCCTGGCCATATAGTCGAGAAGCCATCCAGTGCGTTGCACAATCGACACCGGATAGCCGGAGGCGACCTCGGCTAGCCGATTGATATCGAGAGCATCATCAACCAGCATGTCTCCGATGATCGTTGCCACGTTGAACAAGGCCCCACTCGCATTGGGGAAGGAGACCAGATCGAGCACGGTGGTCTCCGGCGTGGAGATGCGCATCGTCCCGGTTGGGGTGTTGACGACATCGGTAGGACGATCCGACGTATGTGCGGAGGTGATGAATTCGATTCGGATCCGCCCGAATGTCCGAGACCGAAGCCTTGCCGGCGTCATCACTTGGAAGACTTGGGGACGCTGATGGGAGAACCCGTGGATCTCAGCCGCCGATAGGAG
>QQUL01000295.1 GCA_008501565.1 Armatimonadota bacterium | reverse complement strand
TCGACGCATGCGAGCCCCACGGATTTCGAAATCCCGTTTCATCGTCGAGATAGCGATCACCGTTGTGTTCGCCGCAGGGATGCTCGCACTTGGGTGGCAGGCGGTTGGAGTTTGACACGGCATCTATTGTGCGGCCATGACCGACACCGCTCCCATTCGGCCTGAGTAAGCGTTTGATGAGGATGCCGTTGCGGCGTACCTGACGCACCACCTTCCCGATCTGTTTGGTTCGGGGCAGATCGCCTTCGATCAGTTTCCCGGAGGTGCCGCGAACCTGACATACCGCGCGGTCGCTGAGTCCGGGGATGAGTACGTGTTGCGACGAGCACCCCTCGGCGACCTTGCCGAAGGTGGACACGACATGGAGCGGGAATACCGTGTCCTGTCGAACATTTGGCGTTCATACCCTCTCGCCCCTCGTGCCTTCCACTACTGCGATGTCCCCGATGTCATGGGCAAACCGTTCTTTGTGATGGAGCGCAGACACGGGCATGTGATCCGTCGTGAATGGCCACGGGAGTTGTCATCCCCCGATGCCAAGGTCAAGGTCGCCGAATCTCTTGTTGACGGCCTTGCCGATCTCCATCTGGTCGATCCGAAGGAGGCCGGCGTCGCAGACCTGGGCCATCCTGAGGGCTTCGTCGAGCGTCAAATCGCTGGCTGGACGCGTCGCTGGGCAGCAGCGGCCACGCGGGAAGTTCCCGACATGGAGGTGGTAGCGAGGCTCTTGGGATCATCCGTACCCGGACCCGAGCGAACCACGATCCTGCACAACGACTACAAGCTGGACAACACAATGGTTGGCGGCGACGGCTCTCTTGTTGCGGTGTTCGATTGGGACATGGCTACGAGAGGGGATCCGCTGGTTGACGTGGGAACTCTGCTTGCATACTGGGCGCAAGCCTCCGACCCCACATACCCCGTGTTCGGTGCCCAGGCCGTCGCGATTGGCGAGGTCATGTCAAAGACGGGTGTCCGTGACCGATATTCGCAGCGGACAGGGCTCGATTTGTCAGGGATCGCATACTTTGAAGCCTTGGCGCTCTTCCGTATCGCAGTCATCATCGAGCAGATATACGCTCGATTCGTCGCGGGGCAGACGAGTGATGAACGGTTCGCGGCGTTCGAGCCACTTGCACCGATCCTTGCCGCAGCGAGTCGCTCGTTGCTTGAGGGGTAACATCGCACCCCGTTAGAGAGGACGCTGTGTCAGAACAGCAACCCGATTCCAAGAGCCAGCTCAAGAGTCAACGCAAGCCCGATGTCGCCACCGCGATTGTGCCGGTTGCCGACACCCGTTTCGGAGACGGATCGTTTCCTGTGCTCGCAGGCCCGGGCGCCGTCGAGTCCGAGTCCCAGATCATGGCGACCGCGGCGGCGGTGAGTGAGGCCGGCGGTCTGATACTCCGATCGGCGACGTTTCTTCCAGCGGAACTTGCGGGTGACTTCAATCCGCTGGGAACCGAAGGCCTGTGGCTCCTTGAACACGCGAGCAGAACCACCGGACTTGCCACCTCCACATTTGTCTTCGAACCCGATCAGGCATCCATCGTTGCGAATCATGTCGATCTGATCGAGGTCGGACCGTCTCGGATGACTCGTTCCGATGTCCTCACCGCAGTGGGGGAGACCGGCCTGCCGGTTGTCGTTCATCGCGGTGAGGACGCGACCGTCGACGGGTGGCTCGCTGCAGCCCGTGCAGTTGCGGGTGCCGGGTCCGATGTGATCCTGTGCGAACGAGGTTCACAGGGTCACGATCCGCGAACCGCAGGCACACTCGACATTTCAGCTGTCGCCGTTGTTCAGCAACTCTCTGACTTCCCGGTTGTCGTGAATCCGGCACCCCTGGTCGGGTCGCTCGATCTCATCGCTCCACTCGCTCTTGCCGCCAGGATCGCCGGAGCCGACGGGCTGATGGTTGCGGTTCACCCGAACCCATCGGCGGCTCAGTTCCGTGCCGGCGGCCATCTGGACCTGGACGCATTCGAACTGCTGATGGACCGCCTCGGGATTCCGTCGTTACGCGACGACATCGATCGGATAGACCGTGAGCTGCTCAAGCTCATAGCACGGCGGTTGACGAACTCGGTCAACATAGGGCTCATCAAGGCATCCAAGGGCCTCCCGATGGAATCGTCCGACCGGGAAGCGGAATTGATAGCCGAGGCCCGGAGCGACGCTCTCGCGATCGGGCTGGATCCTGACTACATCGAGGACGTCATGCGAGTTGTCCTCGCTCACTCCAAGGCGGCACAGGAGGCAGCGGCCCGTGACGCATGAGTGAGGTCGTGTGCGGCTCAGACGGCAAGATGCGGTGTGCATGGGGGACGGGAGACGCCGACTACGAGGTGTATCACGACACGGAGTGGGGGTTTCCGCAGATCGATGATGTTCGGCTCTTTGAAAAGATCTGTCTTGAGGGGTTCCAAGCTGGGCTGAGTTGGCTCACGATCCTGCGAAAGCGAGACAACTTCAGATCGGCCTTTTCCGGCTTTGACTTTCGTCGTGTCGCCGAATATGGGGAAGACGCCGTTCTGAAGCTGCTCAACGACGCTGGCATCATCCGCCATCGCGGAAAGATTGAGGCCACAATCAACAACGCTGCGCGTGCTCTCGAGCTACGGGATGAGTTCGGCACGCTGGCATCTTATTTCTGGGGCTGGGAACCAGACCGTGGGTCTGCTCCGACGCAGATTCCCCCGTTCACGGATGTGTCAACGGCGTTGTCCAAGGACCTCAAGAAACGCGGTTGGAAGTTCGTCGGACCAACCACGATGTATGCGTTCATGCAGGCAATGGGCCTTGTGAATGATCACCTCGCTGAATGCTGGGTCCGCGAGGAGGCAGAGGTCAGACGTCAGGAATTCAGACGTCAGGAATTCAGACGTCAGACGTCAGATCCAGATGACCGATGACCGATGACCGACCGGAATACCGAGAACCGATGAGCGGAAAGGTGCTGACGGACTGAAGGGCTGTCAGCCCTTGAATTCGCTCTTGGCGGCCCGGGTCATGAGCTCGTGGAGCGCTTGGCTGGTGTCGAGACCTTCGTAGAGGACACGCCCGACCTGTCGTGCAATCGGCATGTCAACCCTGTAGCGATCTGCGAGCTGGAGGATTCCGCTTGTCGACTTGACGCCTTCGGCAACCATGTTCATGTCGGATGTGATCTCGTCGAGCGATAGGCCCTCGCCGAGTCCGAATCCGACCTTGTAGTTGCGCGACTGTGGCGAATTGCAGGTCGCGATGAGATCGCCGAGTCCGGCAAGACCGGAAAAGGTACGAAAGTCTCCTCCCATCGCGACTCCGAGACGCGTCATCTCCACGAGCGCCCGCGTGATGAGGGTGGCAAGAGTGTTTGCTCCGAATCCTTTCCCGGCCGCCATTCCTGAAGCAATTGCCATGACGTTCTTCACGGCACCGGCGATCTCAGAACCGACGACGTCCGGGTTCGTGTAGACGCGGAACGTCCTGCCCATGAACACGCGCTGGAGCTCCGTGGCAGCATTTCCGTCCCCGAGAGCGATCACCGTCGCGGCGGGCTGACCCTCCATGATTTCTCGAGCAAGGTTGGGACCCGTCAGGACACCCACGAGGTTCGGATCGTGCTTTGGGAGGACATCGAGTGTGACCTCAGTCATGCGCATGAGAGTCTCGCGTTCGATTCCCTTCGACAGGGAGATGACGGGTGTGGTTCGCTCGATGTGTTGGGCGCATGACATGAGCACCGATCGGTAGCCGTGAGAGGGAACCCCCATAACGATGACATCAGCGTCTCCGACGGCTTCGGCAATATCTGTGGTCGCCGTCAGTTCTGTCGGAAGTTCGAACCCGTCGAGATACTCATCATTCCGATGGTTGACATTGATGTCGTGAGCGACC
>QQUL01000139.1 GCA_008501565.1 Armatimonadota bacterium | reverse complement strand
GTGGGGATACGTCGTCCATTCGACCACCACGACACGTTTACCGATCCCGCTGAGATCCGGAATGCCTACGTACACGAGTTCAGGGCGGGTTCTGACATCGATCAACACCGCGTCTGGATCGGCTGTCAAGGCTTCGTAGGCCGCGTGGGGTGTGACATCTCCTGCATACATCGCCGAGCGAGGGTACACAGCAGGAAGCGTGAACTCAGAGCCCGGGAGTCAGAGTACGGGCAACACACAGCCGTGATGCGGCTCGTCGGTAGGATTGCGGCGTGGCAACAACAAAGCAGCCGACCGGCGACGATGATCGCGCCGAGGACATAACGGGGGAACTGGAACCGATCCCCCAGGAAGTCCAGGAACCCCCGAGTTCGTTCATCGCGAACACAAGCGAGTCCACCGGATTGGCGAAGCTGCTCGTTCAGGGGTTCATCGGCGTCTCGGTGATCGTTGTTCTCGCCGTCAACCCTGGCAGTGCCCTGGAGCTCGAAGAAATGGCCGCGATCCTGCTCGGGCTCTTCGGCGGAATCGAGCTGTTCGGTGTGGTTCGAGGACGCGAGAAGGCCGAGCGATACATCCAGCCGGCCGTGCTTGTCGGAGCCGGCATCATGATTGCGATCTGGCCGAACGAGACCCGGAAGGTCGTCGGTTTGATTCTCGGCGTCGTAATCCTGATTCGGGGTGCTGCCGACCTGTGGGCATCGTTGCGACGGCGCTACGAACGTGGCGCAAACGCGTGGATATTCGTGCGCGGCCTCATTCTCATTGCTGCTGGTGTACTCGTACTCCTGCTCCCCGAAGCCGCAGTTCCAGCTGCGATCGTGGGTGGAGCGATCCTCCTCATCGTTCGGGCGATTCTCGGCGTCTGGTACACGATGTCCCGACCAGAGGGTGGCGCGGCCATCGATCCCGAAGACACCTACTCGATTGCTGCCTATCTGCTGTCGAGTCGCGAGATGACCAAAGAGGACATCGCTCGTATCGACGACATCGTCTTCCTTCACCAAGGCGAGTCCCGGCAGCGGGTCACTCGTTTTGCGATTCTGATGGCGCTCTCGACCGCCATCGCGACCTTCGGAATCGCAACCGACTCCACGGCAGTCGTCATCGGCGCCATGCTCGTCGCACCCCTCATGACACCGATTCTCGGGCTTTCTGCCGGCCTGATCAATGGACGGACTCATGCAGCGTTGTTCTCAGCCGCCGTGGTCCTCGGTGGGTCCGTTGGTGCAATCGGGTTCTCGTGGATACTCGGCGCGCTCATTCCAAACATCGCTGAGGTCATTGAGAACGGGCAGGTCGTGTCTCGTACCGCACCGTCGCTCCTTGACCTTGCCATCGCGATTGCAGCAGGTATCGCAGGGGCTTACGGCGTGTCCAAGGCTGAAACCTCCGATGCCCTCCCGGGTGTCGCCGTCGCAATCGCTCTGATACCGCCGCTGTCAGTGATCGGTATCACGCTGCATGCTTCGGATCTCTCCCAGGCAGCCGGCGCGACCCTCTTGTTCCTCACCAACCTTTTCGCCATCATTCTGATGGCCGGGATCGTGTTTCTCATCGTGGGATACGGGTCATGGAGTCGACTCCACTACCGCCGGAACAGGATCCGAACCTCTTTTGCCCTCGTCGTGTTGGCAGTCATATTGATCTCGATCCCCCTCGCCCTCACCGCAGAGAGCATCGTGGGAAGCTCGAACGATCTGAGGAACGCGTCTGCCGCTGTGAATGACTGGATCAAGGAAGAGTTCCCTGACGATGAGATCACGCCGCTTCGCATCAGTACGATCGACGTCGGTGAAGACACGGTCACCGTACAACTCATCGGCTGGGAGGTGCCACCGTCGTCGGATCGCCTCTCGGAAATTCTGTCCGAGTACGTCGGTCGGCCGATCGGGGCCGTGGTGCGGTGGATCCAGGAGCAAATCGACTTCACACCGGAGTCAGACCCAGCGCTTCCATAACCGGAGTTAGAAATCAGACGTCAGACGTCAGACGTCAGATGCTGTGAACTGAAAAATCAAAAAAACTGAAAGCTGGGCTGGCCCCGCGATAGCCTCTCCCCGTTCACTGGCTGTGGGAGAGACAAATGACCAGCGCAATCAGCGTTACTGATGCTGCCAAGATCTACGGTGTCGGAGATGCGGCCGTCACCGCCCTTGCAGGCGTGACAGCGTCCTTCGAGCAGGGCAAATTCACCGCAATCATGGGCCCGTCGGGCTCGGGAAAATCGACATTGCTCCACTGCCTGGCCGGACTCGACTCCCTCGACCGCGGCGATGTGATACTCGGAGACATAGAGCTCGGTGCGCTGTCCGACAAGGATCTCACCCTTGTACGACGTGAGCAGATCGGGTTCATATTCCAGGCGTTCAACCTGATACCAACCCTTACCGCCAAAGAGAACATCCTCCTCCCACTCTCGATCGCTGGCGACACGGCAGACCCGGTCTGGTACGACCAGGTCGTAAAGGCAGTCGGTCTTGAAGACCGGCTCGGACACCGACCGTCGGAACTCTCCGGTGGTCAACAGCAGCGCGTGGCCGCGGCGCGCGCCCTCGTTTCAAAACCGGCGATCGTGTTTGCCGACGAACCGAGCGGCAACCTCGATTCGAAGTCCGGCGAGGAGCTCCTCGATTTCATGCGAAAGGCAGTCGACGACTTCGGTCAGACGATCGTCATGGTGACCCACGATGCTTTCGCGGCGTCGTATGCCGATCGAGTCATATTCCTCGACGACGGCCAGATCGTCGCCGAACTCCTCGATCCAACATCTGAGCAAATCCTGGACAAGATGAAAGAGCTCGGGGACTGACGATGCTCAAGGTCGCCTGGTCGTCGATTCGGGCCAACAAGGTTCGACTCCTTCTGACATCGTTCGCGATCGTCATCGGTGTGTCGTTCGTGGCAGGGTCGTTCGTCTTTACGGACACGATCTCGACCCGTTTTGACAGACTCTTCACCGACATTTCCGCTGGTGTCGACGTCTATGTCCAGCCGATGCAGCCCGAGTTCGGGACCGATTTCGGACCGGTACAGCTCTCCATGCCTGAGTCGGTGCTGGATGATGTGTCTGCGGTCGAGGGAGTCGCCGTCGCAGAGGCTGGCGTTGGAGGAACCGCGCAACTGGTCGATAAGGACGGCGAGGTCGTCGGAGGGTTCGGTCCTCCGACGCTTGGCTTCTCCTGGTCGGAGGATCCGAACATGACCCCGCTGCGTATTGCTCCGGGCAACGGAATGCCCCCACAGGCCGCAGGTGAGATTGCCATCGATGTCGCGACGGCACGGGACAAGGATTATCAACTCGGCGACACGGTCGGGGTGATAACGACCGGCCCGGTCGAGGAGTTCACACTGGTTGGTATCGCCAATTTCGGGGACGAGGACAACGTTGCGGGTGCCACACTCGTGATCTTTGAATTCGACGAGGCACAGCGTATGTTCGGACTCGAGGGTCGGATCAGTCAGATCAGTGTGGCCGCTGAAAGCGGTGTGACCGCCGAGGATCTCTCGACCCGCATCGGAGCGGTCGTGCCTGAAGGCGTGGAGGCAATCACCGCCGCCCAATCGACTGCTGACCAGACGGCGGATCTTCAGGAGGGGCTGAGCTTTTTGACAATCGGCCTCCTCGTGTTTGCGATCATCGCTGTGTTCGTCGGTTCATTCGTGATCTACAACACCTTCAGAATCATCGTGGCTCAGCGAACCCGCGAGCTTGCCTTGTTGCGGGCAATCGGTGCCACAGGTGGTCAGGTCACGCGGATGGTGGTACTTGAGGCGCTCATCGTCGCGTTCATCTCCTCCCTGATCGGCATTCTCGGAGGCATCGCCCTGTCCCAGATCCTTGCTGCAGCTCTCTCAGCAGGAGGACTCGGGTTCCCGGACGGCCC
>QQUL01000090.1 GCA_008501565.1 Armatimonadota bacterium | reverse complement strand
ATCGGCCATCAGGTCGGCTTCGCTCACACTTCCGATGGGCTCCGCCACGACAGCTGGCATCGGCAGCGATGAGTCGACCGCAGCTGGAGCCACCGTTTGGGGAGTGGCTTCAGGTGACGGTGGCGCTGCCGATGGCGTCGCGGTGCCGAACAGTCGTGCAGCGAGGAAGACCACTACGACCGCGCCAATGGCGGCCGCGGCGATGTAGAGACGCCGGTCAACGGTTGGTTCCGTTTCGGCAACCAGATTCGACCATGGGATCTGCTCGTATTCCTCTGCTTCCATTTCACTACCTCTCGGGGAGAACAAGTTCTTGGCCGGGGAAGATGAGATTCGGATTCGGGCCGATGAGTTCTCGGTTCATTTCGTAGATCGATCGCCAAAGGGCGCTCGTTGCTGTTCCCGTGACCGACAGCCCATCGGCAGCGAGCAGCGACCGGGCGATCTTCCACAGGCAGTCTCCGGGTACGACGACATACGACCCCTGCGTGGGCCGAGCGGCGCCGCCGAGCATGACAACATCCGATGACATCAGTGTGCGCAACGACAGCGCTACCCCCGAGGCGTCACGGACCTGTTCGACCTGGACGATCGTCCGATCCTGTTGGGGGACCACGGAGGCGAGAGTGGGGGCCACCTTCCACGACATGACAGCGATCATCGCTCCGACCACGGCCGAAACCAGCTTCACGGTGACGCCACGGTGCTTTCGGCGCTCCACGACGATTGTGTGGGCAACGGCCCAGACACGGTCGCCGATGAACCAGACGCCGAAGACGATGAGGACTGCTGCGAGGTAGATGGTCGCCGGTTCGATGGGTTCGGTTGCCATGGTCTCACGGTGCCAAATCGCGCGCACCGGTTCAAGACCCCCGTTCAGGTCATCTTGCCCTCGAGATTTCTCCCCCCGATCCAGAATCCGGAGGTTTGACCGAACGGTGGCGATCAGCCGCCGATGTAGCTCATCTCGACCTTGGGGTCACTGATGGCGACGCCGCCCCTGAGTTCGGAGTAGCGATCATCTCTTGCGACCCACGTGGCAGTGAAGATCTCTGTGAGGTCGTCGTCGGTCGCGCCTTGTCGCATGGGACCACGCAGATCCGTGCCGGAGCCCGCAAACAGGCACGTGTAGAGGCTTCCTTCCGCAGACAATCGCAGGCGGGTACATCCGCCACAGAACGGTTGACTCACCGACGCTATCAGGCCGATTTCACCTTCGCCGTCTGCGTATCGCCACCGCTTGGCGACTTCACCCGCGTACTGCGCTTCGATCGGTTCGATGGGCCACTCTGCATGGATTGTCTCGGCGACCTGTGCGGCCGTGACGACGTCATCAACCACCCACTGATTCGTGGTCCCGACATCCATGTATTCGATGAAGCGCAACACGTGTGGTGTGCTTCGGAAGTACTCGGCAAGCGGGAGGATCTGGTCCTCGTTCCAGCCCTTGCGAAGAACAGTATTGATCTTGATCGGCCCGAGTCCGGCATCGGCAGCGTCATCGATCGCGGTCAGGACGACAGAGACATCAACGTCGGTGTCTATCAGCTTCTTGAAAACCGCATCGTCGATGGCGTCAAGGCTGATGGTGACGCGGTTCAGACCTTTCGCTACGAGATCGCCTGCCATCTTCGACAGCTGCAAGGCGTTGGTCGTCATCGCAAGATCGTTGACACCCTCGATTTCGGCGAGCATCGACACGAGTGTCCCGATTTCGCGCCGCAAGAGGGGCTCACCACCGGTGAGACGCACCTTCGTCACGCCAAGCCCGACGGCGATTCCGGCGAGGCGTGCGATCTCGTCGTAGGTGAGAACATCTGAGCGATCGAGGTATTGATGGTTGTCGTAGACCTCGCGGGGCATGCAGTACACACATCGGAAGCTGCAACGATCCGTCACAGAGATCCTCAGATCCCGCATCGGGCGATCGCGTGAGTCCTTCAACATGCTCGAAACGCTAGCGGGAGTGGCGGGTACCGTTGCCGTCGTTCTCTGGGCTGTCCACCTACCGTCACGGTGGGTTCATACCCTGGGTACGCGTCGTTAGGTGACGAGGTCGAGGAATTCGGATCGGGTGCGGGCGTCGGATCGGAACGTGCCACGCATGGAACTTGTCACCATGTTCGATTCCTGCTTCTGGACGCCGCGCATCATCATGCACAGGTGCTTGCCCTCCATCACGACGCCGACGCCGTAAGGGTCAAGGATGTCGGACAGTGCATCGGCCACCTGGTTCGTCAATCGTTCCTGCACCTGGAGGCGACGGGCATACACATCGACGATCCGGGCGATCTTCGAAAGTCCGATGATCTTCCCCTTCGGGAGATAGGCCACCGTTGCCTTCCCGAAGAACGGAAGCATGTGGTGCTCACACATCGAGTAGAACTCCACATCGCGAACCACCACCATCTCCTCGGCTCCCTCGGCGTCGAAGATCGCGTCGTTGACGACTTCGTCCAGTGACGTGGTGTAGCCACTCGTCAGGAAATCCAATGCCTTGGCGACTCGCAACGGCGTGCGCTGAAGCCCTTCCCGGTCAGGGTCCTCACCGATCTCGACGAGCTGGGACCGCACCAGTTCTTCCAGACGCGGCGCGTACACCTCAGCCGAGTCATCGAAACCCGCCGATCGAGTCACATACGGTGTGCTGAATTCTCGAGCCTTCGAAGGAGTCACCTCGTCGTTCGATTCGACCATGTCGTCGGCAATCGAACGAGCGGTCCTCCCCGACGTCGGGTGCACCCAGTCCGGCACGACATCGGCTACGGGGATCGCAACATGTTTGTGGACCTCCATCGCGGGATCCGGAATCGACCAGCCGTCGAAGTCCTTCGCCAGGTCACCGTAGAACACGATGTCGAGGTCGATGGTTCGTGGTTCATTCGGATCGTCCGTACGTACCCGGCCGAGGTCATCTTCGATGCCGTGCAGCGCCGTACGGAGGTCCTCGGGCTCAAGTGACGTCGTAATGAGGACCGCTGCGTTGTAGAAGTCGGGCGCGTTCGGATTCTCACCGACGGCAACGGTGTCGAAGCAGGCACTGACCTGCTCCACTGTCACGTTGGGTGTCCTCCGGAGATGGCGTATGGCCTCTGGAAGGCAACGGTCGCGGTCGACGTTGGATCCAGCGAGCACGACTGCCTTGACGTTGTGATCTGGCACGATGTCCCTTTCGGTTCGTGAACTACTCAACGCGCGAACGGGTGATCCTGATTCCCACTGATCGCGCGTGTCGGAGAGCACCTGGCTTCTCGACCGAGATTGTCACGGTCTTGACACGGTCGTCAGCGAGGCAAACATCAGCGAGTTCCTCCACCAAGCGCTCAACCAACATGGGCTCTCCTGCCTCGATGTGGGCGATCATCTTCTTGGTGATGGTGCGGTAGTTGACGGCATCTCCGATGTCGTCCGACGATGCTGCCGGGCGGGTGTCGGTGAAAAGCACCGCGTTGACGAGGATCTCCTGCGGTGTGGTCCTCTCGTCGGGGTTTATCCCGATGATGCCGCTGACTGAGAGGTCCTTGATCAGGATCTGATCGAGATCGTTGGTGTCCATCGCCGGCAGGCTACCGGTGCGACCTAGGCGAGATGCCCGCCGCCGTCTACTCGGACGATTTCGCCGGTGATGAAGTCGTTCCTGCAGAGGAATACGACCGCTTCGGCAACAACCTCTGCGCCGCCGACCCTTGCGAGTGGCAGCCGACGGGCGAGCTTCTCGGCATACTCGTCGGTCTCGTCAGCTGGGGGCAGGATCACACCAAGCGCCACAGCGTTCACGCGGATCGTTGGCGCTAGGTCAAGTGCTGCGACTCGAGTGAACGTATCGAGACCGCCCTTGACCAGTGTGTACGACAGGTGCTCCTTGTACGGCGTTGCTGTTCGGGCATCGGTGATGTTGACCACCGCTCCGTCGAGGTCGGGAGGCAACGCTTCGGCCATGGCCTTCGTGAGCATGACCGGGGATTCGAGTCCGACGGACATCGTTGCGCGGAGAGACTCGAGCTTGAACGTCGCGATCGAATCGGTGGGGAAGCCAGAAGCGCTGTTGACGAGAATCGACACGGGTCCAAGAGCTGCCTGGGCGTCTGCGATCAGCATGATCCCCGAGTGCGGATCCGAGAGGTCCGCCGAGCCAATCGCAGAAGTACCGCCCGCCGCAAGAACCTCATCACGGGTGGCAACCGCTCCATCGGCACTGGAGTTGTAGTGCACGAAGACCTTCGCCCCGGCCTCAGCCAGGGCAAGGCAGATTGCGCGCCCGACCCGTACCCCTCCCCCCGTCACCAGTGCGGTCCGTCCGGTCAAATCCATGCAAACAGCGTACCGACCCGCCGGCTCCCATTCTCCCGCCAAACGCGAAGGAGCTTTCAGCTCTCTGCTTTCAGCCACAGACGTGACCCCGACCGAAGGCTCGGACCGTGGGCCATCATCCGCTCATTGGGTTTTGTCTCTGGCTTGCTGCTGTCGGTCATCGGTCATCGGTCATCGGTCATCGGACTCCTGTAGTCCGTAATCCGAGCGCAGCTCATCTATGCTCACGCCTGTGAGTACACATGATCCGAAGCCAGGTCGTTGGATCCTTCCCGTCGTCATCGTGGCGCTGATCGGGTTTACCTACTTGTTCGTAAACGCCCTCCCAGCCGCTGACGTGGCAGCGTCCACAAGCACGACCTCATCGACCTCGACCACCCTGGCTCCGACGACGACAACCTCCACCACGCTCCCCAACGCCATCCTCGCCTTCCTCCAGGAGGTCGACCGCTTCGAAGCCGAAGCCATTGCGCTCCAAGCCGAGCTCGATATGGTGAACGAAGACTGGGAAAACCGTGATGACACCGGTGCAACCCTCGACGAGACAAAGGCGGGGTTTGAGGCGGTCCGCGATGGCGCACAGGAACTGTCCAACCAGGTTGCTGCAGCGATCGTTCCCGAGCCGTTCCCTCCGGCGTGGCCCGACACGATTGTCGCCGCACAGCTTCTCGTAACCCGTGCTGACGAGGTGATCGACGGCCTCCTCGCGCCTGACGACGGCTCGTTGCGGCGTCAGGCCGTAACAGCGTATGGAGATGCAACCACGGCATTCACGGCGCAGCTTGACACCGTCCGGGCGCTGACCCCATAGCAATGGGTTCCCCACGGTCGGATCTGTGGTGGAACCGTCCCGATGTCTGGGCAGGAGCAGCTCTCGCCGGATTCGCTGCGGTCGATTCTTTCAGCCCGTCGTTGATGCCTCGCACCACAACCCATCAGGCACTCCTCGCCGGAGTCTCCGGAACAGCCGGGTGGGCAACCGGTTCTGCCGTGTACGCGATCGGGGCGAGAACCAACAACGCCGGTGCCGATACCGCGATCATGGCGTCGACCGCGGCCGCGGGACTCGCAACCCGCTACCTGATTCCGTGGCACGAACAGGAACCGGCATGGCGCGCTCCAGTGCGGTCGGTGTGCCAAGTCGTCGGCGCCGGTGCCGCGTCGGCAGCAGTCATCACCGCCGTGCGCAACTCATCAAGTCGTACGGCCGTTGGCGCAGTAGCCGGGACGGTTGCTGCCGCGATCGGCGCGGCAACAATCAGACGCGAAGTTGCGCAACAGACAGCGAACCGCGACGAATTCGATCATGCTCCACCCAAACCGTGGCAGGCACTCATACAGGGTGCGGGCGTTCTCGGCGGGCTTGGGGCGCTGATCGGCGGCTATCGAAGTTCGGGGGGAGCCCTGGCACGGGTCATGGAGCGAAGGCTCGCGTTTTCACCTCAGGTCGCACGTTTCTCCGGCGACATTCTCGCCACGGCAATCTGGGCATTCGGCGTCCGAACAGCGTTCCAATCCGTCACTGCCGGGCTTGCCAGATACGACCGGGTGGTTGACCCCGGCTACGACATCCCACCCACGGTCACCACACGATCTGGCGGTCCGGGGTCCGAGGTGCCGTGGTCACGCCTCGGAAGACAAGGACGCAGGTTCATCACCGACACGCCCTCAAGTCGAGACATCGCATCCGTGATGGGCACGCCGGCGGTGACCGAACCTGTTCGCGTGTTCGTCGGGTTTGATGCTGCGAGATCGGCAGAGGCGAGGGTCGCGCTCGCAATCAACGAACTGAGGCGGACCGGTGCTTTCGACCGCAGTCTGCTGATTGTCTCGTGTCCTGCGGGAACCGGCTATGTCAACACGCTTCCCATGGAGGTGGCTGACTATGCCACCCTCGGCGACTGTGCTGCGGTCGCCGTCCAGTATGCGCGACTGCCATCCCTGTTGGCCCTGCAATCAACCCATTCGGGGGCGGATCACCACCGCCTTCTTCTGGCAGCGATCAAACATGAACTCGATGTGCTGCCACCCGAGCGCCGCCCTCGCGTCGTCGTATATGGCGAGAGCCTCGGAGCGTGGGCGGGTCAGGATGCATTCATCGATGGTGGAGTCGATTCGATCAGGAAGCTCGGAGTGTCCGAGGCGCTCTGGGTCGGAACGCCGTACTACAGCAAATGGAGGCATGAATCCCTCTACGAGGGGCGGGCCCCACAAGGAACCATCGAGCAGATCAACAGCCTCGATGAACTCGATCCGGAGTCGCCGACGCGAGTCGTCACGCTGCTCACCCACTACAACGATCCTGTCGACCGGTTGAACGCGACCCTTTTCTACAGGGAACCGGTGTGGCTCATGGAGTCACCGCCAAAGCGCGGAATCTCGCCGAATCAGCGATGGCGACCGGCCATCACGGCCTTTCAGACCATTGTCGATGCAGTCAACGCCACGAATCCCACCCCGGGTGTGTTCCGCGCGGTCGGTCACGACTACCGACTCGACCTTCCTGCTGTCACGGTTGCGGCGTATCGCCTTCCCGAACCGAGCGACGAACAGTGGAGCCGCATGCTGGCACGACTCCAAAAGGACGAAAGGGCGCGGGTCAACGCCATGAAACTCGCGGCCAAGCCGCTCTTTGTCCTCAGCGACGAAGACCTGGGGCAATAGCTCACACTCGCCCGAAGCTCTGCCCTGTCTGGAGTCGGCGATCAGCCGTCATTTAGTCGAATGCCATTCGTTCCAGCGGGTGGAGAATCGTTGGCGGAAATCGTCGGGACTACGGGCATACATCTGGGGGCCAAGTGCAAGGGCTTCGCCCTCCAGGACCTCTCTTCGATCGTCCACGGCCCTGAGGAGGTCGGATGCGGATGCCGTGCTGACCTCGATCAAATGCTCACGGACAACAACGAGGTCATGGGCGACACCGAGTAGGTCGGAGAGCTCGTACAGACGATCGTGATCCTCGGGGGCAAGAGGCTCGCAGTCCCACACGAACGCGATCTGGTGCCGAAAGTCCTTTGCGCGCTTGCGCCACCGATGGAAATCCTCAGGTGACCGGGACAGCGAAGCCACACGACCGGCTTCCCGCCCCGCCGCGTATGACGCCGTTGCACCCTCAATGATCGCAGAGGAATCTTCTCCAACCCGAAGTTCGGATACCTGCTCGGCAGCCTCCCTCAAGGTGTGCTCAACTTCGTCGACCGCGCGGTCCGCACCTGTGAACAGAAGGGCCTCTTCAGCGTTCGCCCTCTCGATGAGGGCGGATCGAACGGCTTCATCTCCCTCGACGAACATCTCCGCGAACGCCTCAAGAACGATGCGCGCATCCCGTGCGGTCGCGAGGAGGCGACCCGCCGCCTGATACCGCCGATCAAGTTCCCCGAACTCGTCACCGATCGCCGACCGCACGAGGCGCAGGAACGCTCGAGCCTGTTTCCCGCGCCGACGCGTCTCGTGGATGGCCACATCCACTCCGACCTCCTCGGCAGTAGCGAGATACCGGAGCATCTCGTCGGTGAGAGCAGAAAGCACACGACCGGCAGCATGCGCGATCGGCTCGTCCCTACCGAGCCGCAAGAGAAACGCCGAGCCGGTCTGTCGCCGATCGTCAGCGGATCCGTGATTCGTCGTTGGCTGTCCCCCGGGCGTCACGCCAATGCGCTACAGATCGTTTCGGTCATGAGAGCTGCAATGACGTACGGGTCACCATTGGCATTTGGGCGGCGATCCTCAATGTATCCCTTCTGCTCCACCGCGACCTGCCACGGGATGCGTACCGATGCACCCCGGTCCGAAACACCGTAGGAATACTCGGACCAGGGGGCCGTCTCGTGGAGGCCGGTCAGGCGATCTTCGATGCCGGCCCCGTAGTTCGCAACATGCTCCTCTGCCTTCTTGCCAAGGGCTTCACAGGCAGCGATGATTGGTTCATAGCTCTCTCGCATCGCTTTCGTGGAGAAGTTGGTGTGCATTCCCGCCCCGTTCCAATCGCCCTTCACCGGCTTCGGATCAAGTGTCGCAGAAATGTCGTAGTCCTCCGCAACCCGGTACAGCAACCACCGTGCCAACCAGACCGAGTCACCGATTTCCACCGTGTCGACGGGGCCGATCTGGAACTCCCACTGGCCGATCATGACCTCGGCATTCGTCCCTGAGATGGCGAGACCTGCTGCGATGCAGGCTGTTGTGTGGTCCTCGACCACATCTCTCCCCCAGATCTCGTCGGCGCCGATTCCGCAGTAATACCCGCCCTGAGGAGCTGGATAGCCGCCAATCGGCCAGCCGTGGGGGCGCCCATCCTTGTAGAAGGTGTATTCCTGCTCAATACCGAACCACGGTTCCTGATCGCCGTACTTGGCAAGTGCTTCGACCGCTCTGACCCGTGTATTGGACTCGTGAGGCGTCATGTCCGTGTTCAGGACCTCGCACAACGCAAGCACCGCGTCGCCGCCACGGATGGGATCCGGAACGATCTTGACTGGCCGCAGCACGCGGTCTGACTCGCTACCGGGTGCCTGATCGGTGGATGATCCATCGAATCCCCAGATCGGAAGGTCGTCCCCGTTCTGGATGACCCTCGTCTTGGAGCGCAACTTCGATGTTGGTTTCTGTCCATCGATCCAGATGTACTCGGCTCGGTACGGCATGGTGTCTCGCTTTCACGTTCTGGCTGTTTCACCGTCGGGGTACGCCTGTCAGCGTCCACCGCAACGAACGGAATACTGATACCTCGGAGTTTCGTAGCCGTAACGCGAGTGTGAACACTGTGTTTCGTGACCAATCTGGGGTGGCGGTTCTCCTCACATTCCGTACGATGACGCAATGGAACCAGCACCATCACCATCCGATCGACAGAAGGAATACGTCCTGAGCACCGTTCAGGAGCGAGGAATCCGATTCATCCGACTCTGGTTCACGGACGTACAGGGCTTCCTCAAGTCGTTTGCGATCACCCCTGCCGAACTCGAACTCGCCCTTGACGAAGGGGTTTCGTTCGATGGCTCCTCCATCGACGGGTTCTCACGCAGCCACGAGGCCGACATGCTGGCAAAGCCGGATCCGACCACCTTTCAGATCCTGCCGTGGAAGTCTGGCGAGGATGCCGTAGCACGGATGTTCTGTGACATCGTCACCCCTGATGGCGATGCCTTCCCGGGAGATCCCCGCCATGTGCTTCGACGCAACCTCGAACAGGCCGCGGAACTCGGCTACTCGTTCTATGTCGCCCCGGAGATCGAGTACTTCTATTTCGCCGATTCCTCGCCCGAGCCGCAGGTTCTCGATCGGGGTGGCTATTTCGACCTGACACCGCTCGATGTGGCACAGCAGTATCGACGATCGACGATCACGATGCTTGAACAGCTTGGTATCCCGGTCGCGTTCAGTCACCACGAGGTATCGCCATCACAGCACGAGCTTGACCTTCGCCACACCGATGCGCTCACCATGGCCGACAACATCACCACGACCCGCCTGACGGTGAAAGAGATCGCACTTGAGCACGGCATCTACGCCACGTTCATGCCCAAGCCACTTGAGAAGTACGACGGCTCGGGTATGCATCTGCACCTGTCACTGTTCCAGGGAGATGAGAACGCATTCCACGACGAGAGCGGCGAGTACGGGCTGTCCAAGGTCGCACAGGGATTCATCGCAGGGCTGCTGCGCCACGCATCCGAGATCACCGCGGTGACCAACCAGTGGGTCAATTCCTACAAACGACTCGTCGGCGGGTTCGACGCACCGACGTTTGAGACGTGGGCCCGCAACGATCAGAGCGCCCTTGTGCGGGTGCCTGCAACACGAAAAGGCAAGATCGATGCGACTCGAATCGAGTTTCGCTCCCCGGATCCGGCGTGCAACCCATACCTAGCCCTCTCGGTGATTCTGGCGGCGGGACTCGCCGGGGTCGCCAACAACTATGAACTCCCCCCTGAAGCCGGATCCGAGGTTCTCGAGATGTCCGACTCGGAGCGCACGGCAGCGGGAATCCGACACATCCCGTACAACCTCGCTGATGCGATCAAGGCCATGGAGGGGTCCGACCTCGTCCGGAGTGCTCTCGGGGACCATGTCTTTGAGTGGTTCCTGCGCAACAAGAAGCGCGAGTGGGCTCGATATGAACAGCACGTCTCTCGCTATGAGCTCAAGGAATACCTACCGGTGCTCTGATGTATCTTCTTGTCTACCCCGCGACACCGTCACAGGCACTCTCGTCGGCCATTCTGACCGCCGGATATCAGCCGGTGCCGGTTGAAGACCTTGACGATGCGGGAAACAAGGAGCCGGACACTGGATGGGCAGCCGCCGTGCTCGAACTCGGGAGCGATCCTTCGGGTGTGATCAACTTCGGCGCAAAGCTTCGCTATGAGTACCGAGTCCCGGTGCTGGTTGTTGCTGACCGGACGTTGACCGTCGACCTTGAGGATGAGTCGGAATTCGACGACTTCGTCCTCACCCCGATCGATCCACAGGAACTACGGGTTCGCCTTGGAAGGCTCGGTGTTTCGGGTGCTGAAGATCCCGACGACCCCGTACTTCGCTACGCCGACCTTGAGCTGAACACCGCGACCTATCAGGCGACCATCGCCGGGATGCCACGGGATCTCACGTACATGGAATACGAGCTCCTGCGATTCCTCGTCGAACACCCCAACCGTGTCTGGAGCCGCGAGCAGATCCTGTCGAAGGTGTGGGGCTACGACTATTTCGGGGGATCCCGTACGGTCGATGTTCACGTCCGAAGGCTCCGGGCCAAACTCGGCGAGGAGAGGGCGTCGTGGATCACGACCGTCCGCTCCGTGGGCTACCGCTTCGGATAGATCCCGGTGCCCGAGCGGTGCTCCGCTAGAACCTCAGCCACTCAACCATCTCGAGGGACTCCATGTCCGTAGCCATGATTCCGGTGTTCGACACCGTGAACAGCGTGTCACCGATCACAAGGGATCGGATGATCGGCTCGCTCCAGCTGCGGCAGTCGTCGCAGAACTGATCCTTGTGAGACGGATGCTCGATCTCACCGACCGACGTGATCGCCTGCGCATTGGCATGGACCACGACGGCACCGGAGAAGCTGTCGTCGTACCCTTTCGCTTCGTCAAACGACCAGCGCTGGAGCGGCAGAACCGCGGTGTCCGTCTCGGGCCACCACAAGAAGGCGTGATGATCCCATTCGGCATCGGAGTACGCGTCCTTGAAGGTCAGGCGAGAAAGCCGAACTGGGTTGGCTGGATCTGACACATCGAACACGGAAAGCTGTGTCCCGGTTGTTCGACCTTCATCGGTCGCGTCCTGACCCACACCGAGGATGAGGTTCTCACCGATCGGGTGCAGGTATGCGGAGTATCCGTTGATCTTCAGCTCACCCTCGACGGTCGGGCGTCTCGGATCGGAAAGATCGATGACATACAGCGGGTCAACCTGGCGGAATGTGACGACGTAGCCCTTGTCTCGGATGAAGCGCACCGAATAGACCTGCTCGTTCTTTCCGAGGCCACCGACCGAACCGATCTTCACGAGCGTGTCGCCACGGGCCTCAAGGGTGACGACCGACGTCTCAGGGACTCCCGACCCACGCCACCAAGGGGACTCGTCGGTGACGACGACCCTCAGAACACCCTGGTACTCATCGAGAGCCCACTGAGAGTGCAGAGCACCATCGACTTCACCCGATGCGACGTAGCGCGCCGACCTGGGGTCGGTGATGTCGAATTGGTGGATCTGCGTCCCGACCGACCGACTGTCGTTTGCAGCGTCGTCGACGTCCCACCACTGCCATGGCGACGTTGCCACATACAGATTGTCGTGCGATGCGTACACGGTTTGACCGACCGCAAGGAGGCCAATTCCACCCGTCGGAGCGAGCGCCGATTCCACGTCAAGGCTCAGGACACTCAACATCGACAGTCCGGAGAACTCGTCCGGGTACGCGATCTGCGAACAGTCGAGCAGCGGACCTTCGGAAGTCGTGCCACGCAGCTGATCATCGAGCACGTACCACGGAACCCAGTTCTCAAGGGTCGACTCCGAGATGATCTTCTTGTTCTTCTCAGTCGCTTCGCGCTCGGCTCTGATGCCGTTCCCTTCCGGATACGCCCAGTCAAACCCAACAGGATTCGACTGCACAACAATTCGAGCGACGCCATCGGTCATCCTTGATGAAACGGTCGTACCGTCAAGGGTGAGGGTGCGAACCACCTTCATGCGCTGTGGCGTTGAAACGTCGACCTCTTGGAGCACGGTGCGCTGGTTGCCATAGCCGTATGGGCCGATGACGTCGGTCTCAACCATCGGGCCCCAGTACCCACCGCTACTGGTCATGACCAAAAGGGTGTCGCCCGAGAGGAAGAGCTGCTGACCCCAGCCATCGAGGGCGATCGAGGTCGCAATTGTCGGGACATCGGTAGACACATTGATCCAGTAGAGGCGCCCATTTGCGACGACAAAGATGCGTTCGCCGTCGGTCTTGACAAGATCTGGCTCGTCGATGCCTGCAACCTGAACGTTGGTTGTCGAGTAGGCCGGAGCTGTCGATGAGCTACCGGCACTGTCCTCGGCACGCATCTCAGCGAAGTCGACCGTGACCGGATACACGTCGTATCCGCCGTTGAGCCCGTACGGGCCGACCCGTTCCATCGCGAGGCGTTTCACATGCGCGAGAAAGCTGCTGCACGAAGCAAACGGATGCATCACCCCACCGGCGGCGAAGACACCCTCAACACCCGGGGTGATTCCGGTAAGCGGTCTGGTGTCAGGTGTGGAAGTCTGGGACGAGTTCTGGATCGAACATCCGGTCGCGATCATGAGCGTCGCCAGTACGACGGTGAGCGAGCGTTTCATGAGATTCCCCTCTCGGCGCTTTCGTCGCTACGACGGTGCGCACACCAAGCGGGGTTCCCACAATCTGAGAATTATCTAAGAGATGAAGCAAGACCGCCCGCCGAAACCACAGGACCGTCCCCCCGCTTGCGGGGGGACGCGACGAGCACAGCGAGGAGCAGGGGGGGCTCACCACCGCGACGATCCGAAGTACTCCGCGTCACTCCCGGGAACGGGAGAATGACGTGTTCGGTTCTAGCCGAACTCGACGCCTTGGGCCAGAGGGAGATCCGTCGACCAGTTGACCGTCACGGTCTGTCGCCGCATATAGGCCTTCCAGGAATCCGAGCCAGCCTGGCGACCTCCGCCCGTCTCCTTCTCGCCTCCGAAGGCTCCACCAATCTCGGCGCCCGAGGTTCCGATGTTGACGTTTGCGATCCCGCAATCGGACCCTTCGGCCGATAGGAACCGCTCAGACGTGCGAATCGAATCCGTGAAGATCGCAGACGAAAGACCCTGTGGAACACCGTTGTTGACGGCGAGAGCCTCCTCAAAGGAGTCCACCTCGATGAAGTACATCATCGGACCGAATGTCTCCTGTTGGGCAATCGGAGCATCCTTGGGAAGCTTCACGAGCATTGGCTCGAGGAAGAATCCCTGCCGATCAGGCTCGTTCCCTCCCGCGAGGAGTTCACCGCCTTGCTCCAGCGCAATCTCAAGAGCGGCCTTGGTGTTATCCACGGCGCTTTGGCTCACCAGTGGGCCCACGAGGGTTCCCTCCTCAAGGGGGTCCCCCATCGGAATCTGGCCATAGGCAGCGATGAGTTTCTTGGCGAGAAGATCTGCAATGTCCTTGTGGACGATCAGCCTACGAAGGGAGGTGCAACGTTGGCCTGCAGTTCCGGCGGCCGCAAACAGGGCGCCACGGACCGCCAAATCAAGATCAGCATCGTCCATCACGATGATCGCGTTGTTCCCGCCGAGTTCGAGAAGAGACCGACCAAGACGCTTCGCAACCTGGGTTCCGACCTGCCGCCCCATCCTCACCGAGCCCGTGGCGGCAATGAGTGGAAGCCGTGGATCGTCGACCATTGCAGCGCCGACCGGGTCCACGTCTCCGACCGTGAGGTTGAACACACCTTCGAAGCCGCTCCCCTCCATCACCTCATGACAGATGTTCTGAATAGCAACAGCGGTGAGCGGAGTCACAGGCGATGGCTTCCAGATCATCGAATCGCCACACACCGCGGCAAGAAATGCGTTCCACGACCACACCGCGGCGGGAAAGTTGAAGGCCGAGATGATCCCTACGGGTCCGAGCGGCTGCCACTGCTCAAACATGCGGTGCCGTGGGCGTTCAGATGCGATCGTGAGCCCATACAACTGACGCGACAATCCGACGGCAAAGTCGGCGATGTCGATCATCTCTTGGATCTCGCCTTCGCCTTCTGCTCGGATCTTTCCGACCTCCATCGACACAAGGGCGCCAAGTGGCTCCTTGTACTCGCGGAGGGCGTTTCCGATCTGACGCACGTAGTCACCGCGCTGAGGTGCGGGAACCATCCGCCACTGTTCGAATGCATCGACGGACGCCTGGACCGCGGCCTCGTAGTCAGCGGCGTCGGCCATCCGAACGGTCCCTATCGGTTGCTCCGTTGT
This sequence comes from Armatimonadota bacterium, assembly GCA_008501565.1. Taxonomy (GTDB): domain Bacteria; phylum Actinomycetota; class Acidimicrobiia; order Spongiisociales; family UBA5794; genus UBA5794. The sequence goes on along the minus strand of QQUL01000090.1, from coordinate 352 downwards.
CGGATCAATTGATTCGATGCTGGGGCCAGAGCCCTCACGCCATCCACCGGCATAGGCACCGGAAGAGATGGGTTCGATGCCGAGTGCAGCGAGTACAGATTCACGTTTCATGAGAACTCCTCTTGCGTCTGGCGCGTCAGGGTTGGCTGGTGACGCAGCCGATGGTCCAGTGACCCAGCCGTGGCCCAAAGGGTAGAACGGCGGAGGTTCGGAAGTTGCGCCGCCCTAGGACCCTGTTGATTAAATCGGTGCTCGCGTTCGGGTTTGTGGTGTGTGAGACTGCGCGTTATGCAAGGTTTACACAATCCGAATCGTGAGTTGTTGGATGCTGAGGCGTTGTGCCGTCAGCTTG
>QQUL01000270.1 GCA_008501565.1 Armatimonadota bacterium | reverse complement strand
ATCCATAGCACGGGACACGCTGAGGCCGATGAACAGGATGATTCCGACGGACAGGCCAAACCCGAACGTCGGGAACGCTATGAGTCTGAAGTCGTAGTCACGTGGTTGGATGTTCAACGTGATGGCACCCGACGGATGCAGGGAACACACGAAGAAGCCCCCATATGCCGGCTGCAGTTCAAATCGCCGCACGGTGTTCGGCGGCACATACCAGCTTCCGAGTACGTGCGCCGTGTCGTCACGGTTGTCAAGCACGAGTGTGTCGTCGGCGAGGAAACTCCACGTTGGCGGTATCTCGAGAGGGTTTTCGCCTTGCTCGATCAGGGCGTAGGAGCCCTTCGGAATGACAATGGTCCGAGTCGTCGGCTGTCGGGAGTCCTGCGTATACAGAAGCAGCGCGATCGACGAGAGCCCGCCGATGACGATCGTCGAACCGATGATGAGTGCGACCGCTTCGATGAGCCTTCGCCGAGATGAGATGTGCTTCTTTTCCCGAACAGGATCAGCCATCTAGAAAAGGTACAGCGTCGGGTAGATGATCACCCACGCGAGGTCAACGAAGTGCCAGTACTTGACGACACCTTCGACGCCCCAATAGTCGCTCGAACCGAAGTGGCCACGGAATCCGAGGAATAGCACGATGAAGAGGGCGCCGATCCCGCTGACAACGTGGAAGGCGTGGAGGCCGATCAGCATGAAGTACGAGGTTCCGTACGGCGTCCCTGGTGGGTAGTGGTGGATGGCTTCGGTGAGCTCAACGACCACGCCAGCCAGGAACACGAATCCCAGAAGGATCGTCACGATGGTGAACAGCTTGAAGTTCCGACGATGGTTGTACTTGATCGAGACTTCCGCAAGGTAGGCACTGATTGATGAGACCAGGAGCACCATCGTGAGGATCAGCGCGAGGAGCTGATTCAGTTCCTCGGGACGGAATGTTCCCGTCGAGTAGTAACGGGCCGAAAGGAAGGCAGCGAAAAGGAAGCACTCCGAGAAGATGAACATCCACAGACCGATCCGGTTCGCCCGTGGCTGAAAGGTCATGTCCTGGTGGTATTCACCGTGGTCGTCGTGCGACTCCTCGACAGCTGGATCCGGGGCGATATCAGTCGTCATCAGTGACCGCCCTCATCGCTGAAGAGTGCACGAATGTGCATGAACGAGTCGAGGATGACCCAGCCCTTGGCCAATACGAACGGCAAGATGGGAAGAAGCGGCTCTGCAACCTCAACAGCAATGATGTACTCGATCACGGAGAGCACGGCAAGGAGCACGGCTGCCAGCACACCTCGTTTGGTTGCTTTCCTGAGATTCTCGCGATCGATCGCAACCATTTCGGTGGTCATGCGTGCACCTCCTCGGGTGCGTCGCTCACGCTGCTGCCTGGTTCGTCGAATACAACGTAGCGCGAACCCTCAACGCCGTAGTCATAGGGGTGCCCAACGATGCGGGGTTGTGACGTGAAGTTGTGCTGCGGCGGCGGTGACGATATCTGCCATTCGAGCGTGCGGCTGTTCCACGGATTCGGACCTGCCTTCGGTCCTTTGATCGCCGAGTACACGAGGTTGCCGACGAACAGCAAGAAACTCGCGCCGAGGATGAGCGCTGAGATCGAAGCGAATCGATTGGCGCCCTCAAAGGCCTCCGGGTAGTCGCCGACTCTGCGGTTCATACCGTTGATCCCGACCCAGAACAACGGAATGAATGTGAAGTTGAACATCACAGTCACCCATACCGCAAAGATCTGGCCAAGCCGCTCGTTGTACATCCTGCCAGTGATCTTCGGGAACCAGTAGAACGCGGCGGCAAGCAAGCCGAAGATCGATCCACCAACGATGGTGTAGTGGAAGTGGGCGACGACGTAGTACGTGTCGTGAAGGTGGATGTCGGTCGCGACATCTGCAAGGAAGATCCCGGTGATTCCACCGATGAGGAAGTTGAACAACCACCCGAACGCCAGCAGCAGCGGCGTGCGGAACCACAGTCGGCCCATCCACAGGGTCCCGATGATCGAGAGGAACACGAGGCCCGTCGGGATGGAGATCGCTTCGGTGAGGATCATGAATGGACCGTGGAGGAAATCAGCCATTCCGGACGTGAACATGTGGTGTGCCCACACAACGACCGACAATCCGACGATCGTCAGCATCCCGATCACCGCGGCTTTGTACGCAAACAGCGGTTTCCGCGCAAAGGTCGGAACGAGCTCGAGGATGACCCCGAACCCTGGCAGCACCATGATGTAGACGGCCGGGTGGCTGTAGAACCAGAATATGTGTTCATATAACAGCCCTGTCCCCACGTCGGGTCCAAAGAATGCGGTACCGGCGACCCGATCCATTGTCACGAGGATGAGTGCCGCCGCAAAGAACTGCGTCACGCAGAAGCTGAGGAGCGACGCCGCGACCCCGGCCCACGTGAAGATCGGTAGTCGACCCCACGTCATACCGGGTGCGCGCATGGTGATCACGGTCACCAGGACGTTGATGCCACCAAGAATGGATGACAACCCGAACGTGATGATCGCAAGGTTGAAGAGAATCTGACCCGAATCATTCGTCACCGACAGTGGGGCGTATGCGGTCCAGCCTGCGTTGAACGAGCCGAGGAACGGGGCACCGAGGAGCCCGATTGCGACAGGTGGGACCAGCCAGAAGGCGAGGGCGTTCAACCGCGGGAAGGCCATGTCTGCGGCGCCTACCTGAATGGGGATGATGTAGTTGCCAAAGGCTCCGAGGATGCCGGCGACAGCCACGGCAACCATCAGAATGCCGTGCATCGATACGACCTTGTTGAAGTCGTCGAGGTCGAGGATTCCCTGACCAGCCGAAGCCAACTCGATACGCATTAGCATGGCGCCGATTCCACCGATGAGAAGCACGGAGATGAACGTCACGCCGTATTGGATGCCGATGACCTTGTGATCAATCGAGAACTCGAAGTAGCGCGTCCAACCCTTTTCCGGTGACGTCTTGGGCTTCTTTCCCATCCACTGGCGACCGAAAGCTTCGATGCCGCCGATACCGCCGAGCCAACCGATCAGTGCAAGGATGAATCCGAAGACGACGGCGACTTCGTCTGTCGGGCTTCCACCGCGTATCGCGACGGTAAGCCAAATCCCGACGACATATCCGATGAACGCAAGAACGGATGCCCTGAATACGTACTTCATCGACTATCCATCCGATCCAAGCCCTTCAATGTACGCGAGCCACTCGGCCTCTTCAACGACGCGCACGGGCATCGCCATCTGGGCGTGTCCAGCACCACAAAGCTCGGCGCATTGAATCCGAAGGTTGACATCGTCTTCCATCCCACCCGTGTGCGTTGCTGTGATGTATACCTGGGTGGTGAGACCAGGAACCGCGTCGATCTTGGTACGGAATGCGGGTACCCAGAAGCTGTGGAGGACGTCCGTGCTGTGAACGTCGTAGCGAACCCGCTTGTGGACCGGGACGACGAGCTCGTCGAGGGCCGATTCGCCGTTGGGGTACGTGACTTCCCAGAAGAACTGGGAGCCTTCGAGCTGGACGACATAGTCGGATACCGGTTCACCCCGAACGGCTGCGAGGCCAACGAAGCCGGGGTTGATGAGGACGCCAACGGCGAGCGAGATGGTGACAACGAGCCAAACACCAACGACGGCCTTGCTGGTGCGCTGTGGCGGACCGTCCTCGCGGTCGGCTCCTCGTGACCGCCAGCTGATTGCTCCCCAGACCATGATGGCGAAGATGAGTGCCATGACGGGGACGGCGAGTGCCTCAAGAAGCTCGTACGCCTCATCGATGACCTCCGCTTCCTCCGAGTATTGGGCGGGAAGCACCGTCGTGTTCATCACGAGAAGGAGTCCGAGAACGGTGAAGAGCAGCCAAAGCAGGAAGACTGGTATCCAGGATTTCTTCACTAGCCCTCCATGCCGGGTGTCTGCTCGGTGACTGGCGAGATGTTAGCCCCACCCC
>QQUL01000039.1 GCA_008501565.1 Armatimonadota bacterium | reverse complement strand
ACACTCTCAACGGCAGAGCGAAGACCAGGGGGACGGCGTACCAGATCGTCTTCGGATCAGTGATGGTGTCGAACCAGACATCGGGCGAGGTGATGAGTCCAACGAGGATCCCGATCGGCGAGTCGCCGAGGTGCGCATATCGGTAGGAATAGAGCAGATTGCCGGTCGGTGACCACGCGGGGAGCAAGACGAAGAAGTTCAGTGCGAATGCGGCAAGCCCTGCTGCACCGATGATGTACCCGGTCCGACGCTTGTGCATGAGGAACACCACCGCAAGCCCGAGCGGCACAACAAGGAGTCCGACGTCCTCCTTTGCGGTGAGCGCCAACACGATGGCTGCGATCGCCCACCCGTCCCTGTCGCGTTGCAACAGCGAAATCGCGGCGAGTGCGAGCGGGATGACGAGTACCTCGGGATGGAAGGGATCTCGCACCTGCCACTGGACCGCGGGAGACACGAGGACGAGAACACCCGTAAGAGTCGAAAGCCACGGACCCGCACCGGCGCGGCGCGCAATCGAGAAGGCGATCGGTGCTGACACACCGAGGGCAATGACCGAGATCACGATCAATGTGCCCGCTGACGGAGCGAGCGCATACACGGGTGCGATCAAGATGAGTATGTAGGACGAATGGTCGGCGAACAGATGAAGCCCACGAACAGTGACGAATGGCTCTTTGAACTGGCTCAGCAGATACGTGCCCTGGGTGAAGATCCCCAAGTCGAAGGCGTGGGTGTGGAACCGGAGCTGCTGGAACACACCCCGGACCGCAAACACAACGGTCCACAGGGATGCGACGACCATCGTCGCGATCCAACCGAACCGATAGTTGTGGTTGACCGATCGGATTCGGCTGTGCGCTTGCGTCACGAGCTCCCCTTGGTGCGTCATCACCGCACGGATTTCCGAATCCGTCCGGTACGGTTACCGCGATGGCTGGACGATACCCCGCCCTGTTTGTTGCGCTCGCACTGTGCGCTGCCGCGTGCACGGCTGCTCAAGGGGCACCAGCGACTTCGTCGGCTCCTCCTCCCTCGCCGCTGACGACACTGCCCTCGACCACGACGACGACCACAACCACTCTTCAGGTCACGACGACGACGCTGTATGTCGAACCCATCCCGCAGAAGACGACGATCGTCATCAACGGCACGGGGGATGTCAACCTCGACCCGACCTTCGTGAGGACATTCCCCTCGACGGGGTACGAAGATGCGTGGACCGGCCTCTTCGGTGCCTTTCTTGAGGATGACCTCACGGTCGTGAACCTGGAGTGTTCGCCATCGGCGTTGGGATCCCCGTGGGTCAAGCCGTGGAACTTCCGCTGTGACCCCGACGCACTCCCCTCGATGGCTGCCGCCGGGGTCGACATCGCAAACCTCGCAAACAACCACGGGATGGATTACGGCATGGAGGCGATGCTTGATGGCAGGGAGAATCTCCTCGCCGTAGGGATCCAGCCTGTCGGTGTCGGCGCGAACCGCTCGGAGGCCTACGCACCCGTCCTTGTCGAGATCAACGGGTGGCGAGTTGCCGTCATCGGGAGTGGCGGGGTCTACCCGGAAACGGGAAGCTGGGTCGCGACCGACGACAGGCCCGGCATGACAAGCGGTGATGACACGGAATCGATCGCTGCGGCAATCAGGGAGGCCAAGGAGGACGCCGACATCGTGCTTGTGACCGCGCATTGGGGCAAGAGCTACGAGCAGACCCCACAGCCTTTCGAGATCAACCAAGCGAAGACATGGATCGATGCGGGTGCTGACGGCATCTTCGGGCACCATCAGCACCACCTTCAGCCGCTCATGTGGTACGAGGGGAAACCGATCGCGCTTGGCCTCGGCAACTTCGTGTGGCAGGCGCACCCGGCGTCAGCGAGAAAGACAGCGATCGCGCAATTCGTCTTTGAACCGGACGGCCACATCTCGGCATGCCTCGTGGACGTGGTGATCGAACGGAACGGTCACCCGGTTGTCCAAGACCCCGACGCCCCGATCTGCGGAACTGGCGAACAGCACCGATAGCCGAGGTCTGAAATCTGACGTCTACATCTGACGTCTGACGTCTGATCACGGTCTCTACAATTGGTACATGGCCACGATCATTGCGGTAGCGAATCAGAAGGGCGGGGTCGCAAAGACGACGACGGTCCACACCCTGGGAGAGGCGCTGTCGGATCTTGGTCAACGGGTGCTCATGGTCGATCTTGACCCGCAGGCGTGTCTGACCTTCGCCACCGGAACAGACCCAGAGGCCCTCGACGCCACCATCCACGATGTGTTCATGGGTCGATGTGGACTCTCCGATGTCGTGATCGTTCGCGACGAGGGACCCGATGTCATTCCCTCGTCGATCGATCTCGCGGGTTCCGAGATCCACCTGCTCACGAAGACCGGACGTGAGTTCGTGTTGAAGCGGGCGATGAAGGACCTCACGGACGACTACGACATCGTCCTGCTCGACTGCGGACCCTCTCTCGGCATTCTCACGGTCAACGCCCTCACCGCGGCTGACACCGTTCTTGTCCCATTCCAGGCAGAGACACTGAGCGACCGCGGAGTGGGGCAGCTCCTTGAGACCATCGAGGATGTCCGGGCCTACACCAATGAGGATCTCACGATCCTCGGTGGGATAGCGACCATGTTCGATGCACGCACGAAGCTCGGGAAACGGGTCCTTGCCGAAGTTGAGGGGATTCACGGATTGACGCTCATCGAGCCGCCAATCCCCCGATCCATCCGGGTGGCCGAAGCGCCTGGCGAGGGGGTCTCGGTGCTGAGCCATGCTTGGGGATCACGCGCCGCCGAGGCATACCGCGAGGTTGCGAAGAACCTGATCGGTCTGCTGTGACGCCTCGCAAGGATCCCGACGGGAAGCGCGCTCTGTTCGAAACCCCGCCGATCGAGATCGATGATCCGCTCAAGGACGATCCCCTTGTGGGGCATTCAGCTGAGGACGGACACGAAGCCCTCTACTCGGCTGGCGAGCACCAGCGCGGCACCGTGGTCATCACCTGCTCTCGATGCGATGTCCGAACCAGGATCAGCCTCATCGAATCGTTCGTGAGGATCGTGTCGATATCGGCATGGCTCCCCGGACGTCCCTACAGCCGCTGGATCCAATGCCCTGCATGCCAGACACGATCATGGTGCAAGATCGATTGGATGGGATAGAGGAGCTTTCAGCTTTCCGCTCACAGCCCTCGGCCGGCGAGCCGGTTCAGGAATCGAGCGCGGTTGATGATTGCTCGGCGGTGGGTGCCTTCAGCGACGGTTTGACCGGCTTCCGCGACTGCGACAGAGAATTCAATGCTCCGGTCGTCGGCCGACACCACCGTTGCTGTCGCCACGACCGTTGAACCAACGGCCGAAGGTGCGGTGTGGTCGACGCTGATGTTGGTTCCCACGGTGGTCTGCTCAGGGTCAAGGAGTCCATCTATCGCTACAACCGACGCTTCCTCACAGAGGGCTACCACTCTTGGTGTTCCCAGGACGGGGACATCGCCTGAGCCGAGGGCGATCGCGGTGGAGGCTTCGTCAACGACAAACGTGATGGAGGCATTCGATCCGGGCGTGACCATGAAGGTGAGATTACGCACTCGATCGGGTCATTGGGTACCGTGGCCAACATGAGTGCATTCGAGCTTGCATCCGACAGAGACGTCTGGACCCTGACGCTCAACAACGGCGAGAACCGCATCGGTTCGATCGCGATCAGCGAGTGGAACCGCGCACTGGACCAGGTTGAACAATCGGGCTCCGGCAAGACCCTCGTCGTCACAGGCACCGACAAGTACTGGTCGACCGGACTTGACCTCGATGAAATCAATCGGATCAGCCACCTTGAGAAACAGGCATTCATGGCCCGGATTGACGCCCTCCTCGCCCGGATTCTCACGGCACCGTTTCCCACGGTCGCTGCCCTCAACGGGCCCACCTCCGCCCGCGGGCACCTCGTATCCC
>QQUL01000207.1 GCA_008501565.1 Armatimonadota bacterium | reverse complement strand
GGCGTGACCACACACTCAGGGTCGATCGCCCCGCGTTCGACGAGTTGGTCCGCTTGCACGATTGTGGTGGTCGCCGCAGTCGCCATGATCGGGCTGAAGTTGCGGGCCGTCTTGTTGAAGACGAGGTTTCCCAGCCGGTCACCGGTTCGACATTTGATCAACGAGAAGTCGGCAGTCAACCCGTGTTCGAGGACGTAGTCGCGCCCGTCAAAGGCTCGGCGTTCCTTGCCCTCTTCAAGTGGCGTTCCCACGGAAGTCGGCGTGTAGAAGGCGGGAATCCCCGCACCGCCGGCTCGGATCCGTTCGGCGAGCGTTCCCTGTGGGACGAGGTCGAGCTCGATCTCACCTGCACGGTACAAATCTGGAAACACGGTTGAGTTCGCTGTTCTGGGATACGAACAAATCATCCTCGAAACCCGCCGCGCCTTGATGAGTGCCGCGAGGCCGACCTCTCCGCTTCCCGTGTTGTTGTTGACGACAGTGAGGTGTTTGGCACCCTGATCGATCAAAGCGTGGATCAACTCGATGGGGCTCCCTGCCTCACCGAAACCACCGATCATCACCACTGACCCGTCGCTGATGTCAGCGACGGCATCAGCAACAGAATCGACCGTCTTGTCGATCATTGGGCTGTGCCTTTCGCGTCGTGTCAGCTGCCGACTGAGATCGCGACAGGAACCTCGACCGGCTTCTTCTCGACACGGGTGTAGTCATAGAGGCCCGCCTCGTCGAACAACACACGATCCTCATAGTCGTCGAACCAGATCGCCTCCGGATTCCGACCAACGATACAGACCTTCCCTCGATCGGGTGCGTCAGCCGCGTTGCGCAGGATCTTGAAGATCAGCACTCCGTTCTCGGAACCAGCGAGACCCGGGATCGGCTCGTTCGTTACAGCCGCAACCTCCGTCTTGCCCTTGTAATGCGTGATGGACAACCGGGCATGTGTCTCCACCCCCGAGAGCCCCTTCTGGGACTCATTGAGGATGTTCCAGGCTGTCTCGATCGGAACATTGAACGCACGGTAGGCAACGATGTCACGTCCACAGAAGAAGTAGTGGTTGCCCACCCCAACCCGGTACAGGGCACGCTGCATGATCCTCAAGGCGTCGGGGTCATCATTGACTCCCTTGATGATCGGTGCCTGATTCTCCACATTGAGCCAGCCGCGTCCGACAACCGCGTCGACCGCACGCTTGGTTGCTGGATGCCACTTGAGCGTTCCGTTGTCCTCCTCGATGTAGTTGCCGTCATCGTCCTTAAGAAGGAACTCGTCCGGGTGGTTGAAGTGCACCATGAGTCTGAACCCAACATCGGGATATGTCTCATGGAAGCGGTCGAGGACATCGAGGAACGCCTCGTCGAACCGGTCGGGGTAGAACGCCATCTCCTTGGTTCCGAGACGGATGGACTCGACACCGGCCTCGGCGAGAGCCGCAAACCAGGCGGCAAGCTTCGAATTCGGAAGCACCATCGGATCGCCACCCGAGAGCAGGATCTCTCGCAGCTTCTCACGACCAGAGTCGGGGTGGATCCCGCCGTTGTCGGTGACCGTGGCGTTGTGTGCCTTGATGTAGTCGGTGATGTCCTTGATCTGAGCGAGACCCTTCTTGGCGACCGTCCCGTCCTGACGCTCAATCTCCTTGCGGGCGATCAGCTCCTCGCGATAGCAGAACCGGCAGTGCGCCGAGCAGGTCGAGATGACATACATGAGGCCCATCTCGTACTTGTGGAGGAGTCCTTCGACGGGGCTGTAGTCCATCTGGAAACCTGGATCTTCGGATCCCTGAAGGTTGAGCGTTTCGTCGGTGCTCGCCTTGACGATCTTTTGAAGGTTCTTGCTCTTCTTGGCGAGCTCGAAGTAGTGGCGTGTCATCTTGACCGGCATCCGGGACTCGACGTCCCGATCAGTTCCCCGAACCTGGAGAAGGTCGGTGATCTCGGTCTCGCTGTAGAAGTCCGCCATGTCGGTGGGAGCACGATCCTCGAAGAACGGATCGAGCCCGTTGATGATCTGGCGGTCGTACTTCGGGTTGACGACCCCGTCGAGATATGCCTGTTCCCGTTCCGAAGGCTGGTACTTTTCTCGCTTGCTGAGAATGTCTGTGGTCATTGCGGGCTCTCCCTGTTTCGATCCGAACAGTGTCGATCTGTGTGTTGTAGCAAAGGTTGTAGCAAAACGAATATCAGAATGGATACAATGTAACACAATGAACATCGTGTTACCACCCGAATCTCTCGCCGACCTCGTCGCTGCAGTCAATGATCAGCTGACACCGAGCGAACACCGACTTGCACGTGCCGTTCTCGAGGACCCAACGATCGTGGCCTTCGGCACGGTTGCCGACTTTGCACGCTTGGTTGGCGTGAGCCGCCCAACGGTGGTGCGGTTCGCCAGAACCCTCGGATTCGAGGGGTACTCAGAGCTTCAGGCTCACACGCAGGCGAGACTTGCTCACACGATCACGAGGCCGAGCGAGCGCATCCGGACGCGCAGCCCTGCGGCATCGAAAGTACGGATCGAACTCCTTGCTGCCCTCGAACAGCTCTTCCAACATCTCACCGACGAGCGCACTGAGCTTCTCGTCGCTCCGATCGTCTCGGCACGCACGGTGTTCGTATGCTCCGGCGAGACGTCCAAGGCGGGCGCACACGTTCTTTCGAGTGGACTGAAGATGCTCGGTAAGGACGTCGTGTCCGTCGAAGACCACTGGGCAGGCGGTCAGTTGGCCCACGCCGCGCCCGGCGATACCGCGGTTGTGTTCGACTTCCATCGATATCGTCGACGAACGTTCGATGCAATGACCTATCTCAAGTCCCAGGGTGTCGCTGTGGTTGCAATAACGGATGGTGCGCTCTCACCGTACGCAGCGATGGCGGATGGGTGGTGCGACGTGACGGTGCCCGCCATGGGGCCGTTCGACAGTTCCGTACCGGCGGTTGCAGCCGCGGAGATCCTTGTCGCCGGTGTCTCGTCAGCGATGGGATCCGAGGCGGTCTTCAGTATCGATCGGACGGAAGCGGTCTGGGATGCAACGTCAACGTTCTTGGACTGACACGGCAATCGGGAGGTAGGAATGCAATCGGACGAACTGTGGGATCTGACGCTGGAAGACGCTCGCGCCGTGATTGGCGATGGAACCGCCACAGCATCGGAGTTCACGGATTCCTGCTTGGGGCGTATCGAGCAGGTGGAGCCGATGATCCACGCCTTCGCCGAACGAGGGACCGAGGCAGCTCGCGAGCGTGCCGCTTTCCTTGATGAGTGCCTACCGGATGATCGAGGCCCGCTCCATGGCATTCCTGTCGGCATCAAAGATGTCATGGATGTTGAGGGACTTCGCACACGGGCCGGGTCGGGCGTTCTCGCCGATGCGGTGCCAGCCAACGGCAATGCACCCGCTGTTGAGGCGCTTGGGAATGCGGGCACCGTGGTGCTCGGCAAGACGACCACCCACGAGTTCGCGTACGGATGCGAGACACCGCCGACCCGCAACCCGTGGGACACCGATCGAATCGCTGGTGGCTCGAGTGGCGGCTCTGCCGCTGCCGTTGCTGCGGGTGAATGCCTCGGTGCCCTCGGATCCGACAGCGGTGGGTCCGTGCGCATCCCCGCTGCGCTGTGTGGGATCAGCGGATTGCGTCCTCTTGTGGGGGCAATCTCGCTGGCCAGGACAGTTCCTTTCTCTCGGACACATGACACGGTTGGGCCCATGGCGCGGTCGGCGGCCGGAGTCGCTCACATGTGGTCTGCACTCGTTGGGGCTCCCCTCGTCGAAGCTGCCGACCCACGAACAATCGGGATCGCCGCCGTGGCCGATCTGGAGTCTCTTGGACCTTTTGATCGTGACGTCGTTGCTACGTACGAGGCGGCGGTCGCCGAACTTGCGAACGCCGGCTGCACACGACGGGAAGGCAACCTTCCGAAGTTCGAGGAATGGAATGCGAGCCGAACGAAGGTGGTGCTGTCGGAGTTCCTGGCAGAGCACACCGATGCCGGGTGGTATCCATCCCGCCTTGACTCCTACTCGCCGGAGCTACAGAGGTACTTCGAACGTGCGGCCACCATCAGCGGAGCGGAACTGATTCTTGCCCATCGGGAGCTCGATGATCTTGCGGCACGATTCCGATCGAGCCTTCATGGTCTCGACGCGCTGATCCTGCCCACTGTGTCCATCGAGGCACCACACGCGGCGTCGATCAAGAGCTCGGAGGGAGCAGGGATCACGGAGAACACGATGCGACTTCTCCAGACAACGGCACCGGTGAGTTACACGGGCCTCGCTGCTCTATCGGTTCCGTGTGGTCTGTCAGCGAACGGAATGCCACTTGGGATTCAGATCATCGGAAGAGACGAGCAGACGGTGCTTTCGATCGGACTCCTGTTTCAGAAAGTCACCGACTTTCACACTCTGCGACCCTCGCTCGAAGGGTCCTCATAGATATGCTGGCCTGCCAGGACTCCCCAGCTCACCAAAGCTCTGGTGAGTACAGGCGAGGTTGAGGGGATCTGCGCTCAGCCGGACTAATCCTCGGCGGCAACGAGTTCGGCGATCTTGATCATGTCAGCCCGATCAAAGGCACGCATGGCGTGTGCGCGAACGTTGCCGTTCCGTGCGAGAGCCAGCTTCACCACATGGGCGGTCTCAGCGTCGGGTACCTCAGCCATGAAGACGAGGTCGTACGGTCCGGTCGTCCAGTATGCCTCGTAGATCCTGGCACCGAACGTCTGCATGGTGTCGATCGCTGCGGTGGCACGGTGGACGCTGTTCGTCGTGTCCTTCGCCCCCTGGTCTGTCCAGTTCATCAGGTAGATGTACTTTTGCATGTCGCTCCTTTTCACGTCGCCGATGGGCTGCCATCGCACGGCTCGTACAACCAGTGGTCCATTAGAACCAGTCAGGGACCGGTGGAGGTGTCTCCTCCTCGCTTGCGGTCACAATGTCGATGAAGAACGGTCTCGGTTCCGCGAGTCCCTGCTTGATCGCCGGTTCGATTTCGTTGGGGTCCGTCACCTGGATGCCGTCGATTCCGAATGCTTTCGCGATACCGACGTAGTCGGTGTCGGCTGAGAAATCGACACCGAAGTACTTTTCATCGGCCAGGTGATGTTGGAGCGCCTTTATCCAGCCGAATGTTGCGTTGTTGAATTGGATCAACAGAACAGGAATGGATAGACGTGAAATCGTTTCGAGATCACCAGCCGCCATGCCGAACGAGCCATCTCCCATGATCCCGACGACTTGGCTGCTCCGACTGGCGTAGGCAGCGCCCACGACCCCCGGTAGGGCGTAGCCGAGACCACCGAATCCCCTCGGGATGATCACGTCGCGACCACTTTCGCTGTCGATGAAGGCGGCAGTCAACGGCGTGCCGGTTCCCGCATCGGCGACGATGAGCGCTTCATCAGGGAGTAGTCGCTTGAGTGTGTCGATGACCCGGTATGGATTGATGGGGATGTCGTCGGATTCGAAAAGACCCTGGTACGAGTCGAGCCATCCTGCTCTCAGAGGCTCAACGTCGAGCCAAGGGGAAACCGCTTCGTCTGTTGGGAGGGCAGCGGCGAGGTCTGCAAGAAAGGCCATGGCATCGGATGCGATGCCTACCGCGAGTGGGTAGTTCGCTCCAACCTCCTTGGGATCTATGTCGACCTGGATGATCGGCACCTGTCCGGCCGGAGGGAGGGTCCACTTCATGGTTGTCACGGAGTCGGTCTTGCATCCGACAAACATGACGAGATCAGCATTCTCGATGGCCTCGTTTGCGAATGGTCTTGAGCCATTGCCACCGACGACCCCGAGGCTGTTCGGATGCCGTTCGTCGATGCTTCCCTTGCCGGTGATCGACGTCCCCACCATGGCGCCGCTGAGTTCCGCGACCTTCGTCAATTCGTTCCATGCACCTGAGATTCTGGTTCCTCCACCGGCGACGATCACAGGTCGCTCGGCCCGGCCAAGAAGTTGTGCGACACGGGCCACGTCCGCTTTGGGAGCACCCGATCGCAGCTCAGGGAACTGCGTGACGTGTGGTGGCCGCGTCGGGTCGGGAGCCCCCTCGGTTGAGGCTGCAAGCACATCCTCTGGAAGCGAGATGTGGACAGGTCCTGCCCGACCCGACGTGGCAATGCGCATGGCCTTGTGAATGGCTTCGGCAGAGCGATCGGGTCGACGCAGCTGCACGCTCCACTTCGTCACCGAATCGAACAAGCTCTCCTGATCCATCTCGGTGAGCACGTTCTTGCCCTTGGTCTTGAGTGGGACGTCCGTTGTGAGTGCGATCATCGCGATCGAGCTCGCATACGCCTCCGCCACTCCGGGAATGAGATAGAACGCACCAGCCCCGGACGGTGCTTCGCAGACCCCCGGTCGACCCGAGACCCTTGCGTAGACCTCAGCCATGTAGGCCGCTCCGCGCTCGTCCCTCGCCATGACATGCGTAATGGACTTGCTCAGTCGGAGCGCTTCGTAGAGGGGGAGGGAGGTGTCACCAGGAACTCCGAACACATACTCAACGCCGTGGGATTCCAGCGCTGCAACGATGTCGGTTGCGGCATTGCGACTCATCAGACCGTCACTCCCTTGTGTTGGCGATGTATTGGATACAACATACAATACTGCTGATTGAAGCACGGTTGCTCGCGAACCGCAAGGTGAGCCATCGCGGGGGCCTCCGCGACGCCGATGTCCATCAGTTCAGAGGCGGCCGTCTCCAGCGCTTGATCGCTGGGCCAGATAGGTGATCCGTGCCGCCTCAATATGGAAGCGCGCAAGCGATTCAGCGTTGTCTGCGTCACCACGCACGATCGCATCTCGGATCGATCGATGCTCGGACCATGACAGCTCGGGTCGTCGTCGATTGACCGCAGCCTGAATCCACTGGATACGCTCGCGCAGTGGCGTGATCGTATCAAGCAGTTGACGATTCCTGCCTGCTTGGGTGACGAGAATGTGGAACCGCCTGTTCAGATCGGCTAGATCCGCCAAATCAGTCGGTGACAGAGACGTGGATCCTTCAAGTATGGTCGTCGCGCTGGCCAAAACTGCGTCTATTTCTGCGATTTCACCCGTTTCGGGGGAAGTTGCAGCCGATCTTGCTGCGAGGCCATCGAGTGCGGACAGGACTTCGAATAGCTCGCTTGCCTCCTCCGTGGACACGCGGGACACTGTTGCACCTCGCCGAGGCTCGATGTCGACGAAGCCCTCCAATTGCAGTGTGCGAAGCGCCTCTCTCACCGGATGCCGAGAAACGTTGAGTTCCTGGGCGAGCCTGTCTTCGACGAGACGTTCGCCGGGAAACAGGGTTCCATTGAGGATCGCCGTTCGAATTCTCTCGGCAGCCACCTCATGGAGGGCACGGTGAGTATCACCGACGGGAGTCGGTGTGGTGGTTCCCCGAGCACTGTCGCCAACCATTGCGTGAGCCTCCAAACTCCAACCTACGCTAGCGTGCTGAACCCGAGTACGCGTTCCCAGGCCCGCTACTTGCATTTTGGCTACAGTATACATTACGGTATGCAGAAGTAGAGCTTCCAATGGTCGGCAAGGAGCGATGACTCGCATGGAGTCGTGCACGGGCCACACGGGAGGAGCTCGTCAAGAGTGACTGATAAACGGAGGAGCGCAGTGAAACAACTGTTTGCGAAGAATCGCATTGTCTCGTTGTTCATGCTGGTACTCGTAATGGCAATGATCGCAACCGCGTGTTCGAGTGATGACTCGGACGGCGGAGGCGATGTCACTACGACCACAGCTGACGGCGGCGGAGGAGAAGGCGGGAGTGATGCTGCGATCGTTATCGCGATCGGGTCCGAGCCCTCGTCCCTTGATCCACAGATCAGAGATGATGGTGGAGAGCGGGCAATCAACGACAACATTTACGAGACACTTCTGGCGCGTACGCCAGAGGGTGAGCTGGTGCCGGGTTTGGCATCGGACATGCCGACCCAGGTGGATGACACGACCTGGGATGTCCCGATTCGATCAGGCGTCACGTTCCACAATGGCAATCCAATGACGACCGAGGCGGTGGCGGCATCGTTCGACAGAATCGTCGCGCTCGGCGAAGAGTCAGAGCAGTTCGGCTTCTTCGGCTCGATCATCGATGTCGAAGCGGTCGATGACACGACGATACGGATCACCACGGATGGTCCGGACCCTGTGCTGCCTTCAAAGCTGTACTGGATCAAGATCATCGACGCGTCGCTTGCCGACAACGCGGACTTTGCCGAGAATCCGGTCGGAACCGGTCCCTACGTCTTCAAGTCGTGGGATCGCGGTACCGGAATCGTGCTTGAGCGGTATGACGACTACTGGGGAGATACACCTCCGGTTCAGCAGGTGACGTTCCGATTCATCGAAGAAGCGGGTACAAGGCTGTCTGGAGTTCTCGCAGGCGAGATCGATCTGATGACGAACCTGTCACCAGATGACATCGATGTGCCACCGCAGTCGATGAGTGTCGTCGGTGGCGAGCAGCCAACGATGATCCTGAGCACGATTGATGGACCGACAGCGGACGTGCGTGTTCGTCAAGCGATGAACTACGCAATCGACAAGGAAGCGATTGCTCAGTCGCTCTACGCGGGCCAAGCCGTGGTCACGCAGTGCCAGATGCTGCGTCCTTCGTACACGGGCTACAACGACGAGTTGTCCGCCTACCCATACGATGTCGAGATGGCGAAGACTCTCATCGCTGAGGCGGGCGCAGAAGGTGCCACGATCGACATCGTCGGTGAGTCAGGACGCTGGTTGAAGGACCGCGAATTGATCGAGACGGTTGCGAACTATTGGGCTGACGCGGGTCTGACCCCCAATGTCCAGATATTCGAATTCGGTGAGTATCTGAACCGTCTCTTCGACCGGGAATACAGAGCTCCGGCCATCTTCGTGTCGATGTCAAACGAGCTGCTTGACGCAAGCCGCACGTACAGCGCCTACTACGCCCCAGACGGGAGTGGTGCGTCCAACAACGACGAAGAGATGCAGCAGTGGATCGACGACGCAGCGGTTGAAACCGATGTCGACGCACGCAATGATCTGTATCACCAGGCAGGAGCGCGCGCATGCGATGACGCATACTTTGCGTTCCTCGTCGACATCGAGGACACCTACGGCGCAACCGAGCGTCTTGTGTGGCAACCTCGTGTTGATGCGAAACTGCTCGTAAAGGAGATGTCAGTCACCGGCTGATTCTCCACCCAACGAGCAGCCGAGAAACGAGAAGGAGTTGGCAACTTGGGAAAGTTCATCCTCCAGCGGGTGGCACAGGGCGTAATAGTCGTCATCGGCGTAGTGCTTGTGGTCTTCGTGGTCACGAGGCTCGTCGGAGACCCTGTCTCCCTGATGCTTCCGCTGGAGGCAACTCCTGAAGAGAGAGCGGCGTTCGAGGCCACATTGGGCCTCGATCAGCCGCTCCTCGTACAGCTGGGAGATTTTGCTGCGGGCGCAGTCCGTCTCGATTTCGGCGACTCCCTCTGGCAGGGGCGTGCGGCGTTCGAGATCATTGCGGAGGCGCTGCCCAAGACCTTCATTCTCGTGTTGGCTGCCCTTTCTGTCGCCGTCGTGGTCGCCATTCCCGTCGGGATATACGCATCGTTGAAGCCAGGCTCATGGATTGACCGGACCCTGGTTGGGGGAAGCCTGCTCGGTCTCTCGATACCCCAATTCTGGCTGGGTCTCATGCTGATCCTCTTTTTCGGCGTCAAGTTGGGCTGGTTCCCCACCTCGGGATACGGCTCGTGGAAACACATCGTCCTTCCCGCCGTAACACTTGCCCTCCCTGCCATTGGCAGGCTCGTCATGATGGTTCGCTCCACCATGATCGACGAGCTTCACGCGCCCTACGTTGAAACGTCCCAGGCCAAAGGTATGCCGCGCTGGCGGACCGTTTTCATGCACGCATTCCGGAACGCTTCCATCCCCGTCGCCACTTTGGTCGGGTGGGAGTTCATTCGAGCGATGGCTGGATACGCCGTCGTTGTAGAAACTGTTTTCGCCTGGCCAGGGATCGGATTCATGTCGATTCAGGCAATCAACCAACAAGATCTCATCCTCCTCCAAGCCATCGTGTTCGTCGTCGCGATCATCGTCGTGGCCATCAACATCGGAATGGACTTCCTCTACATGGGTATTGACCCGAGGATCAAGGTGAATTCATGAGTGTGACCGCACCCCCTGACCAACTCGGTGGCCCCACGGTGGATCCCGTAGTCGTCGACTCGGTGCAAGGCGCTCGGGGCCGAGCCGTCAAATCGTTCCTGGAAGACATCTGGCGTGACAAGGCAGCCACGATTGGCCTGCTATTTCTCTTGATACTTGTCTTCACCGCCGTCTTCGCCCCGCTCATCGCTCCGTACGATCCCGCAGCCCAGAGTCTCGCTGATCGCCTCATGCCGCCGTCGTGGATGGACGGTGGGTCGACGAGCCACCTCTTGGGAACCGACAACCTCGGACGTGACGTGCTTTCGAGACTGATCTACGGCGGTCGGGTATCGCTTCTGGTTGGGTCCGCGGTGGTCGCAATCGCCGGAACGGCAGGAGTTCTCGCCGGGTTGTTTGCCGGGTACAGGGGCGGCCGAACCGATACGACGATCATGCGTATCGTCGATACGCAGGTTGCCTTTCCCGGCCTCCTCCTCGCCCTTGTCATTCTGGCGGTTGTCGGGCCTTCCGTATCGACCGTGATTCTCGTTCTGTCCCTCAACGGTTGGCTGGTCTATGCCCGCGTGACGCGCGGTGCCGTCCTGTCGGTCAAGCAGCGTGGATATGTCGACGCAGCCGAGATGGTCGGTGCCAAGTCCACGCGTGTGGTCAGACGCCACATCTTCCCCGGAATCACAGCACCGCTCATCACGCTGGCTGTGCTCGAGTTTGCACGCATCATCCTTGCAGAGGCAGCATTGTCGTTCCTCGGCCTCGGCATCCAACCACCGCAGAACTCGTGGGGACTCGACGTGGCCATCGGACGCGAGTACCTCTTCAATGCTCCGTGGTTGGTGATCTTTCCCGGAATAGCGATTTCGTTGACCGTGCTGAGTGCCAACATGGTTGCCAGCTGGCTCAGGGTTCGGACGAACCCCCTTGCCAGGGAGAAGCGTTTCGCCCAGGACACCATGAAGCACGACCTTGGAAGTGATGGCATCCTCGGATCCGGTGATGCCTTCACCGATGACATGTACGCGGAAGAGACGGAGGGGGCAGCGACACTATGACCGAAGTACGCAAGGAGCCATACCTTCTCGAGGTCAAGGATCTCCAAGTCTCGTTCTACACGAGGCGGGGGATCATCCGAGCGGTCCGTGGTGTGCATCTCAAGATGGAGCGTGGTGAAACGCTCGGCATTGTGGGCGAGTCCGGTTCGGGAAAGAGTGTCACGGCACGAGCGATCCTCGGACTCGTCGACCTCCCTGGCGCAATAACCGGTGGCGACATCCTGTGGAACGGCGAGTCCCTACTCCACGGGAAAGGTGCCAAGGCGCGCGCCCGGAAGGTCCGTGGCAAAGAAATGGCCATGGTGTTCCAGAACCCCATGACGTCCTTCAATCCCCTCTACACGATCGGTTCACAGATCCGAGAGGTTCTCAAGTACCACCTCGGTATGAACAAGAAGCAGGGGACCGAACGTGCGACGGAGCTCCTGAGCCTCGTCGGAATGTCGAATCCGAAGAGCCGGGTCGACCAGTATCCACACGAGTTCTCGGGCGGTATGCGACAGCGAGCGATGATCGCGATGGCACTGGCATCAGAACCGAAGCTGCTCATCGCTGACGAGCCGACAACCGCGCTCGATGTCACCATCCAGGCCCAGATCCTCGAATTGCTTGATGACCTGCAGTCGCGGCTCGGCCTCACGACCATCCTGATCACGCATGACCTCGCAGTCGTCGCTGGTGTATGCCACCGCGTTCGGGTGATGTATGCGGGCAGATTCCTTGAGAAGGGGTCCGCCGAGGAGATCTTCGGGAAGCCCGGGCACCCGTACACAGTCGGTCTCCTCAAGTCCACGCCTCGTCTCGACGAATTGGTTCCGCGTCTGTATTCGATTGCGGGTTCGCCTCCGGATCTCCGGCTCCCCGTAACCGGTTGCACCTTCCTGCCGCGATGCGAGATCGGTGAGGATTCCTGTGGCGTCACTGAACCCCTGCTCACGGGAAAGAAGGGTGCACGCGAGGTCGCGTGCTACCGGTCCTTCGAAGCTGAATCGGTGATCGAGGCGGAACTCGAAGCAGAGTGGGAGGCGTTGGCGCGTGCAGACGACTGAGCCACTTGTCAAAGCCGACAACCTGAGCGTCAAGTTCAATGTCGGGAGTACCGGTTTCTGGGGTCAGGAGGCCAAATGGCTCTCGGCCGTCGACAACGTTTCCCTCCATCTCGATCCAGGTGAGGTACTGGGACTCGTTGGTGAATCAGGCTCGGGAAAGACGACAACCGGACGCGCGATCTTGCGCCGAGTCCCGATCGCCAGCGGAACCGTCACGTTCAAGGGCCAGGACATCACCCACGTGAAGGGGGAAAAGCTCAGAAACCTGCGCCGAAACATGCAGGCGGTCTTCCAGGATCCCTACGACAGCCTGAACCCGAATCAGTCGGTGCTCGAGATCATCGCAGAGCCGCTTCTCGTGCACGGTCTCATCAAGAACATCAAGGAGGCGAGGCCGGAGGTCAAGGAGTTCCTCGACCTTGTCGGTATGCCGACCGATGCCGTGGACCGCTACCCGCATGCCTTCAGCGGTGGGCAACGTCAGCGGATCGGGATCGCACGCGCCCTTGCCCTCAAGCCGGAGTTCATCGTGGCAGATGAACCGGTCTCTGCCCTTGACGTGTCGATCCAGGCCCAGATCGTCAACTTGATGCAGGACCTGCGATCGGAACTCAACCTCACCTACCTGTTCATCGCACATGACCTTTCAGTCGTGCGCCACATCTCGGACCGGATCGCCATCATGTACGCCGGACAGCTCGTGGAGACGTCCGATCGAACATCCGTGTATGACAGGCCATCGCATCCATACACCCAAGCGTTGTTGTCGGCTGTTCCGATCCCGGATCCCGTCGTGGAGTCACAACGGAAGCGTCTGAAGGTCGTCGGAGAGGTGCCAAACCTCATCGATCCACCCGAAGGTTGCCGATTCTCCTCACGATGTCCCTATGTACGGGATCGGTGTCTCGCCGAAGCCCCAGAACTCAGAGAGATCGCCCCCAAGCACGAGGTTGCATGTCACTTCGTTGAGGACATCCCGGCACTGTCGCTCGCGGCCATGGGGTCGTAGCGGTGGATCTTCAACTTCGTGGAGCGAAGGCCGTTGTCTTCGGATCCTCCGCAGGCATGGGAAGAGCCATTGCGACAAGCCTGTCAGGTGAAGGTGCCGCCGTGTTTGTCACCGGACGCGACAACGAGCGGGTCAAAGGTGTTGCTGCTGAGGTCGGTGCTGCCGGGTCGATCGTGGCGGATACGTCCATCGAAGGTGAGGCAGCCCGCGTTGTTGATGCAGCGGCCGATGTGATGGGTGGTCTTGACATCTTGATCGGCAACTCAGGAGGCGGAAGACCCGGGGGGATGGTCGGTACGACTGCCCAAGACGTGCAGGGTGGCTTCGAGCGTATGCTCCGCCCCCAGTTGGAGGCGATGCGTGCGGCGACGCCCCATCTCGTTGAATCCGGAGACGGACGTATCGTCGTTCTGACGGCCCGATCGATTCTCGAAGCATCACCCGACCTTGCCCTCTCATCCGTGTTCCGCAGCGGTGTGGCGGCAGCTGCGCGATCGCTCGCTCTCGAACTCGCCCCGACCGTTCGCGTGAATGTCGTGGTCCCTGGGCAAGTCGACTCGGGAGCGTTGCAGCGATTCGAGGCCGCATTGGCGGAAGAGACCGGAGTGTCGGCGTCCGAGTTGAGACAGAGGCACATGGACGCAATTCCCATGGGACGGCTCGCGGATGCGTCCGAGATCGGTGACCTGGTCACCTTTCTGGTGAGTGATAGAGCCGCCTACGTGACCGGTGCGGTATTCCGCATCGATGGCGGCCTCACAATCGGTTTCTGACCATTCACGCTTCTGGCTGTTCACGAAGAGTCGGTGCCGGTAGAATCACCCGGCACTATCCGTGGTCGCATATGGGGATTTGATGAAGGATCTCGGGCACACACACAACAACCTCGGCAATCTTGTCGCCTCCGAAATCCGTTCGGCAATCCTGTCAGGCTCCATTGCTCCCGGCGAACGGCTCAAACAGGCACAGCTCGCAGCGGACCTGAATGTCTCACGCATCCCTGTCCGTGAGGCACTTCGTATTCTCGAGGCTGAGGGACTCATTGAAAGCACCCCAGGCAAGGGGTCGCGCGTGATTGAGATCACCGAGAAGGACGCCGAGGATGTGCTCTCAGTGCGAGGCGCCCTGGAGGGGCTCGCTGCTCGCCTTGCCGCCGCCCGCGTGGACAAATCCGACATTGATGCCCTTCGCGAGACCATCGAACGCGGTCGAGCGGCGTCCCGGGATTCCGATCACGTGGCAGCGACTGAGTTCCACACGCAGTTTCACCTCGAGCTTGCGCGTTCATCCGGAAATGCACACCTGTATGAGGAACTGGCTGTGATGCCTGCCAAGACGGAATGGATCAACTCGTCACTGCTCCAGACCCGCGGTCCCTATTCATGGTCCGAGCATGAGGAGATTGTGGACGCGGTCGCCAAAGGTGACGCTGCCCTTGCCGAACAGCTCATGCGGGGACATTCCGAAACTGTCGCCGAGGCTCTGACCGAGTCAACAATCGGCGACACAACCGACTGATCAGCCGAATTCAATGCCCTGTGCAAGTGGGAGCGTGGTGCCGTAGTTGGTTGTGACCGTCTGTCGCCGCATGTATGCCTTCCACGAGTCAGACCCCGATTCACGTCCACCGCCAGTGTCCTTCTCTCCGCCGAAGGCACCGCCGATCTCTGCACCGGACGTACCGATGTTCACGTTGGCGATACCGCAGTCGGAACCCTCGGCGGACAGGAATCGTTCTGCCGACCGTACGGAATCCGTGAAGATCGCCGACGACAGCCCTTGCGGTACTCCGTTCTGGATCGAGATTGCCTCATCCAGGTCGTCGAACTCGATGAAGTACAGGATCGGAGCGAAGGTCTCCTCCTGAACGATTGCCGCGTCATGGGGGATGCGAATGATGGTGGGTTCAACGTAGTTGCCTGGTCCGTCGATCGTCTTCCCCCCGGTGAGCACCTCACCACCCTGGCTGACGGCCGTGGCGATAGCGGCCTCGAATGCCCCCACAGCTGAAGCCGTCACGAGGGGACCCAT
>QQUL01000187.1 GCA_008501565.1 Armatimonadota bacterium | reverse complement strand
GAGAAAACGTCAAGGAAGTTGCCTCCGTTGAGGGCGAGTTCGACCGCCTGGGATCGCAGGGCAACTCGTCTCAGGCGATTGATGTCGATCGAGAAGGTTACGAGTTCCGAAAAGACCGCGAGTCCCTCCTGCGTCTTCGTCGTTCTTGGAGAGCCAAGGCCCAACGACCTGAGGGGTTGCCTCTTTCCGTTGATCGACGTCAATGTGTGGATGAGCGCCTCGTGGTTCAGGAGCTGGGCAAAATCCATGTCGGAGAAGAGGGCGTCCTCCCGGATCTTGACCCTCTTGCTCCCAGCCGCTGCCTTGGCCGACATTTCGCCATCCACCACCACCGCTACCTCATCGTCAACAAAGAAGTCATCAAGGGCGTGGCGAAGCCGATCAGCGAAGACATGGCTCGTGATGGTCGATTGCGTCTTGGCGACAACATCTCCCGCCATCAGGTGCGACGTCACCTCCATGATCGGATTTGCCGCTTCGAGAGACGACAACTTCTGTCGTTCATATACATGGTCGGGTCGGCCGTACAGTGCGACTGAATGCTCGGTGAACTCGGGAGTTCCCATTGCACCGAGCATCCGCGCCGCTGTTGCATAGCTCCATGCGGTCTTCCACAGCTGGCTTCCGATCGGATGCCCCCTGTCACATCGAGCCATCAACGCTTCGAGTTCCTCGACCTTTGCCGACTGATCGATGGGTACCGATTTGACGGCGGGCAGTTTCGGATTCCCGGCCCTGTACGACGCGAGAAACGTATCCATGACGGACTCGGGCCAGGTCAAATACTTGAGAACTCGAATCGATCCACACGCCTTTGCGATGGCCGCGTCAAGTTCTGAGAATCGTTCAAGCTGTGCATCCATATTCGTGAAATCCTGCCTCCGGCTACCGACGTCTGACGTCAGACGTCTGACCTCTGACTTTTACTCCGCTGCTTCTGCGATGGACTCGGTGAGGGATGGATGCACCATCAATGTCTCAACCAGGATGTCGACGCTGAGGCGAGCCGTCGTCGCGACGGCAATCGACGCTATGAGTTCTGACGCGTGGTGCCCGACGACGGTCCCCCCGAGCACGATCCTGGTCGCTGGATCGGAAACCAACTTGATGAAGCCCTTGGTGTCACCCTGGATCAGGGCCCGGGCGTTCGGGGCAAGCGGCACTTTGGTGATCCTGACCTTTCGCCCCTCTGCGGCAGCATCGACCTCCTCAAGCCCGACGGACGCGATCTCGGGTTCGGTGAAGATGCCCTGTGCGACCTTTCGATAGTCGATCGGGTGGACTTCATGTCCCAAGATGTGACGAGCAATTTTCGTTCCCTGCATCGTCGCAACCGACGACAACAGCATCTGGCCCGTCACATCCCCTGCCGCATAGATGTGTGGAGTGGATGTTCGCTGATACTCATCAACGGTGATGTAGCCCTCGGACTGTTCGACTCCCGCGAGGTCCAGACCGAGGTTTTCGCTGTTCGGCAGCGATCCGACGGCAAGCAGCGCGTGGGTCCCCGTGACAACGCGACCATCCTCGGTCGAGACGGACACTGTGTCACCGCTTCGACTGATCGCCGAAGCTCGGGAACCCTTGAGCAGCTCAACCCCCCGACCGAGAAAGTCCTCCTCCAGGACGGTCGCCACTTCGGCATCACGATGTGGCAACACGTGATGCCGACTCACGAGGAGCGCCACATCCGATCCGAGAGAGGAGAAGATGTGGGTCATCTCTACTCCCGTGACTCCCGATCCGACAATCACCATGCGACCCGGCAGCTCAGGAAGGTGGTACGCCTCACGTGTGGTGATGACTCGTTCACCGTCGATCTTGGCCCATTCGGGAATCCGTGGCCGCGACCCCGTGGCTATGACTGCGCGGTCAAACGCGATCTCGACATCGCCGTTCTCGGTTGCCGCTATGGCCTTGGTCGGTCCAACGAACCTGGCCCGACCGCGGATGATTTCGACACCCTGAGAGTCGAGCATCTCGGTCATCGAAGCGGCGAGAGTGTTTGCTATGCGGGAAGCACGTGCCGACAACAGTCCCATGTCAACTTCCACCGCTCCCGGGTCAGAGATCCCGAGATCCTCGGCGTTACGGATCGACCGCATCCGAATCGAACTCGAGACCATCGCCTTCGACGGAATGCAGTCCCACAGGTGGGCAGCTCCACCCACAATCTGGTCCTCCACGAGAGTCACATCGGCGCCGAATCGTGCGGCCGTCGTCGCGGCAGCTTGTCCTCCGGGACCGCCACCAACGACGAGCACACGGACCGGTGATTCTGGATTGAACATCGTGACTCCCCGCAGATCTAATTCGCAGGACGGTAGCGACCGAACACGGGCAGCAAAGCTTCGGTGATCTCACCGATGGTCGCTCCGGCCAGCAGTGCCGCCTTCATTGGATACAAGAGGTTGTCAGTACCTCCAGCCGCGGCGGTCACCTCCGACAACGCACCGGTCACGGCATCATCGACGCGCATGGCGCGGCGTTGTCGAAGCATCGCAATCTGATTGGCTTCGAGTTCTGGATCGAGCTGGAGTACGTCCGGCTCGGGATCATCGTCACCGACAAAGCAATTGACACCGACGACAGCTGTTTCACCCGAGTCAACGGCACGGGCGTATTCGTACGCAGCGGACTCGATCTCTGACTGCTGGAATCCCTCCCCAATGGCGGCGACTGCTCCGCCAATGGCGTCAATCCTCTGGATCAATGCCAGAGCATCGGCCTCGATCTGATCGGTGAGTGATTCGATGTAGTAGCTGCCGGCGAGCGGATCGACCGTCTCCTTGACCCCGGTTTCGTGGGCGAGCACCTGTTGCGTCCGGAGCGCGAGCAGTGCCGCTTCATTCGTGGGAAGGCCCAGCGCCTCGTCAAACGAGTTCGTGTGCAGTGACTGCGTTCCACCCAGGACGGCAGCAAGACCCTGATAGGCCGTCCTCACGACATTGTTGAGAGGCTGCTGCGCTGTGAGCGACGACCCTGCCGTCTGTGTGTGGAACCGCATCTTCCACGAATCCGGGTCTGTTGCACCCATTCGTTCACGCATCAGCCGCGCCCAGAGTCTGCGAGCGGCCCGGAACTTGGCTGCCTCCTCGAAAAGACCGTTGTGGGAATTCCAGAAGAACGACAAACGCGGCGCGAGGGCATCGATCTCGATACCAACCGATGTTGCGGCCTCCACATAGGCAAGCCCGTTTGCGATCGTGAAGGCCACTTCCTGGGCTGCGGTGGAGCCTGCTTCGCGGATGTGGTAACCCGAGATCGAAATGGTGTTCCAGTTCGGGATCTCCGCTGCGCAATAGGAGAAGATGTCGGTGGTGATCCGAAGGGATGCTGCGGCGGGAAAGATGTAGGTACCTCGTGCGATGTACTCCTTGAGGACATCGTTTTGGATGGTGCCGCGCAGCTCTGCCGCGTCGGCGCCCTGTTCCTCTGCGACGATCTGATACATCAGCAACAGCACAGCTGCTGTTGCGTTGATCGTCATCGACGTTGAGACCTCCGAGAGCGGAATTCCGTCGAAGAGAGTCCGCATGTCATCGACCGAATCGATGGCGACACCGACCTTGCCTACCTCACCACGGGCGAGTTCGGCATCGGAGTCGAAGCCCATCTGGGTGGGGAGATCAAACGCTACGGAAATCCCTGACTGTCCGGCGTCCAGCAGAGCCCTGAACCGCCCATTGGTTGCCTTGGCGTCTCCGAATCCGGCGTATTGGCGCATCGTCCAAAGACGCCCCGCATACATTGAGGGATACGGACCCCGCGTGAAGGGGTATTCGCCGGGCGAACCGAGCTGTTCAGCTGCGTCCCAACCAGCGAGGTCGGATTCGTCATAGAGATGCTTGTCATCGGTCTCCACGGAAGTCCATCGACTATCTGAAGTCTGTACCTATGCTCGATTTCGCTGCAGATAGTACCGGTCAGTGCCGCAGCACCATGATCTGTCGCTCGGTTCCAGCCGAATCGCAGCCACAGTTCGACAGGTAGGACGATGG
>QQUL01000162.1 GCA_008501565.1 Armatimonadota bacterium | reverse complement strand
CCGCGGGCAAGGTGGCGGACTTCCACAGCCTGCGGGTGACCTACATCAGCGCCCTGGTCGGATCCGGTGCCAGCGTCAAGGAGGCGCAGCTACTCGCCAGGCACTCGGACCCAGGCTTGACGATTCAGATCTACACAAGAACGAGCCTACTCGACCTGGGACGGGTCTTGAATTCCATGCCAGAAACCCCGGTCACCACCCCAGAGAAGTCGCATCGAACCAGGGGAACATGTGTCTAGGCTACCCGGGGACTCAGACCTGCCAACACCAGACCGAACTTTGGACTGGGCGATTTCGATTCTAGACGCGTAGTTGAGCTAGAGCAGATCGAGTGTGCCCATGGCTGCTCAAGTCTCAGACAGGCTAGCTTCGACAGAATGATGGATAGCCCGAAAGCGATGCGTGCACCTCTTGACGCGCGCAGGAGATTGAACCGATGACTGAGGCGCCATTTCCCGACGCGCAGCGCGTCATTTATGAGCAGAACCCACTCTTCGAAGTGATCTGCCAGCTTCGCTTCCCACCAATTCTGAAGGTCCAAGCTTCAACACCCGCTGACTACCAGGACCGTATTCGCTACCTGTTCCCTGAAATACAAGAACAACGCTCAGCCTTCGACAGCGATATTCCAGAGGAGTTACTACGACTTCTGCATGCCTCCTCACCCGACCCTGTGCAGTACCATAGATTCCTTTCCGAAGACCGAGCTTCCTGGTCGGTGACTCTTGCTCGAGATTTTATCGCTATCGCCACCGTGTCCTACACTCGCTGGGAGCAGTTTCGGGACAAAGTAACAGTCCCCATTCTGGCGCTTGAATCAGTCTACGAGCCATCGTTCTATCGTCGCATTGGGCTGCGCTATCGCGACAGAATCAAGAGAAGTTCACTCGGTCTAAGCAACTGCGACTGGGGAGAACTCATAAAGCCCGCGGCTCTTGGGGGGCTCGCCGGGAAAGAGCTGAACCGCCACAGCATCATGGAATTCACACATCGCATACGCCTTCGCTGGTCAGAAGAAGACGCCGTGCTGATGCAATGTGCGCTTGAACAGTCTGACGATGAAGAGTGTTTCTTGATCGACTTCGATTTCTACTCTGATTCACGCACCCCAATTGGTTCAGCCATGGACACACTCAACAGATTCAATCGATTGGCAGGGAGAGCCTTTCGTTGGTGCATCACTGACAAGCTACACAACAAACTGAATCCAAAGCCCGTGGAGACCACATGAGTACCCTCGTGCCAGTCACCGCCTACTCAGATGATACTGGATGGGAACTCTCGCGACCGTCGTTCGAGCCGCTGCTCCCTGACACTACTTTGATGTGGGATACGGATAGGGCCGACGCATCACTCCGATTCCTCTGTCACGTCCTTGTCCACGCAATCCCCCGTCAAGGGCTGCGCGAAGCGATCGAATCTCTCTCGACGATGATCGAGTTCTACGATGATTCTGGGTCCCAGCCCAGCCTCACACATTCAACCAAGGGAGCTACTCGCGAGGTTGATATTGGGCAGCCTCGACCTAGCGATCCATTCTCGGTAGATGATTAGGTGCGCTGATTGCTGGTCGCCACCAACATGCCTAATCAACCACGTGAACTCCATTCTGATAAGCGGATTGCTGAACCTGCGTGGACCAGCACAGCCCTTGATGGCGCCCTTCGGCAGGGCGAGCTGCTATTGGGTGTTATTGAACCGAGAGCAATTCACCTTGAAGTGCAACAAGATGATTTGAACCCAAGAATACGATATGACTCAATTGAGCATGGCTTCTTGATTGTTATCTCTCAGGATTGCGACCTTCAGTTTGACCAAAAGTCTCGGCAATCGATCGAATCCGGGAAGGGTGTCGACAAGAAAGCGAGGGCAAAGATCGTGGCAGAGCGAGAGGGCCGCAATATGCATCACATTCTGCTACTAGAGGCAAAACCGGCGGGGGAGGTTCGCCGCCGAGAGGATGTGAACTCGAAAGCCTGGGAGACAATCAAGATCAACCGAAATGAGCAGTATCATTTTCTCGAAGGCGTCCCAGAAGAACATGATCTTCGAGGCGAAGGTATGCCAGAACTCACGGTTGATTTTCGACGACATTTGAGTCTGCCGAGGGACCTCGTATACAGCCAGCTCTCCGAGCAAATAATCGAGAGACGATCGAGACTTGACCAGCCTTATCGCGAACAACTGCAGAACCGATTCGCAGCATACCTGGCAAGGGTTGGACTGCCTTTAGAACACAGAAGTGCTCCTGAGGGCTCTTGATCAAACTGGCCAACCCGTTCTCTGAACACGTGGTCAAACCGTACTCATGGCCTCGTAGTGTGCCTCATACTCAGCCGGAATTCGATAGACCAGCTTCGCGTGCAGACGTTGTCACCGGTTGTAGGAGACCACGCCTTTCAGCGTGCGTGTACTCGGCACGGCTTCTGTGCCTGTTGGCCGCGCCCCTGGTCGCCCAGGAAGCCGCTCAGGGCGCCGACACGGCCCAACGCGACGTACCCCGCCGTCGCCGCGTCAGAAGCATCTCCCGCCAGCCACACGCGCCGCCACGCCCTGATCATCGGCATCGACGAGTACGTGAACTCGGCCTACGCGGACCTTGGGCGGGAGCTGGACGCGATGCCGGTGACGCCGGGAGCGCCGCGTGGAGGGGCCGAAGAAGAAGCGGGGTGAGGGTCCAACAAAGTGTATTCCAGGGTCGAGGAGTCAACCGTTGTGGGGGAGACAAACCGCCCTCCCACACCTAGTTATCCAGTGCGCTGAAGATGTCAGGCCCGGCCATATGCACCGGCGTCGCTGACATCGCGATTCTGTCCGCACCAAACCAAGCGTGGGCCTCCATTGTATCTGGCACCGAGCCATCGACGAACGATCCCTCGATGCGCGCGATATGTATTTCGTTGCCTGGGTGGATGACGTCGCCTACTCCTCCGGCGAACACAGTAGGCAGTCCCAGACCGCGAACCGACTCCCGTCGGGGTAGGCCATCCCGCTCACCTCCGTAGTCCTGCGGCTTCAGTCTGTGCTTTCCGTCGACCACGCTCACCTTTAGGTACGGAAACCTCGCCACAGCGTGGCCGGCGTTCGCCAAGCCCAGGATGATGTCGTACCTGTGGACCGTTGGGCCGCCTCCACCTGACCTGCCCCCTGCCTTCACAACACGTGTTGTGAGCGACAGCCTCGGCTTCGGACGCCGGCCGAACATGTCCTCCAGGTCAAAGTGCTCCATCTTGTAGAATCCACTTCCGCTGCGCTTGAAGTACCGGTCCTCACCGAGCTTCGCCATGTGAGGCCCGGATTCGCTTCGGGGAACGAGAGTTACGATGTACCCGGAATCCTCATCCGAACCAGTACCCGTGACGCTCTTCTCCACTCTGTGCTCGACACCGTCGACGACCGGGCTCACACACTGACCCGTCAACTCCTGGAATCTGGAGCACACAACGGCTGGCTTTCGAATGGGCATTAGAGCGCACGCTGCGTCGACACCGTCGTCATCTGGTCGCGCATCCAGACCCCAAATGACGATTCCTCCATCGGAGTTCGCAAATCCGGAAACTGACACTGCGAGGTTCTTGCGATCCTCGCGCGTCACTTTCGGAGCGTTGCGCAGTAGCTTGAATTCAAGGTGAAGGTCTTCTTGTCGCCGGTCGGCGACGAGGCCCTCGATCACGGCGAGATCTATAGCGAGGAATTCATCGCGCAGAGTCATGATCTAGACTCCAACCAAGGTGATTCGGGTGATGGCATCCAACATCAAGTGCCTAGGCAGGACCAGGAGAACTGCGTCGTGCTATCGCTCCCCACCGATAGCGGAATCGATAGCGTTCCAGGCACGGCTCAGTGCATCCTGGTGCGTCACGGTGCGACAAACGCCTGATTCGCCCTTCCACGCCCCCTGATCCCAGACTCCCCCCGTTCTGCCATCAGATGCGCCCCCTGCGCCCCTGTGCGTCCCCGTGCACCCCAGTACACTCCCAAAGTTGGCGGAGGGGGAGGGATTCGAACCCCCGGTCCCGTGAAGGACAACGGTTTTCAAGACCGTCGCACGATTCT
>QQUL01000189.1 GCA_008501565.1 Armatimonadota bacterium | reverse complement strand
TCAACGACCCCAACCGCTTCGCTAGGGGCAAAGGTGAGAATGTCGACGACGAGAAGCTGACCTATCTTCCCTTGTGCCATGTCGCCGAGAGACTCTTCTCAACCTGGTCCATGGCGTACAACGGCCCGATCCTCAACTTTGCGGAATCGATCGAGACCGTCCAGGTGAATCTCCGCGAGGTGCAGCCAACGATCTTCTTTGCGGTGCCCCGTATATGGGAGCGGATCCATGCAGGGATCCTCATCCGCCTCCAGGATGCAACCTTCCTCAAACGACTTGTCAGCGCCTTTGGCTTGAAACTGGCGAACTACATCGGCACCAAGCGCGTCGCCAACGATGGCGATTTCACGGTCGGATCCCGGCTCGCGTACTGGATCGGAAATCCACTGTTCTTCCGAGCCCTCCGTGAGCGAATCGGGCTACGCCACTGCCGGTACGCATCGTCCGGCGCCGCACCGATCGCGCCTGAGGTTCTTGAGTTCTTCATGGGACTCGGCATCCCCGTGTTCGAGATATACGGCATGACGGAGAACACTGCGTGTGCGACGACGAATCTCGCCGGACGAGTCAAGCTTGGGACCGTCGGAGAGCCCTATGAGGGAATCGGATTCCGCATCGATGAGGAGACGGGCGAGATCCAGACCAAGCACGATGCCGTGTTCGTCGGCTACTGGAAAAAGCCCGAGGACACGAAGGCAACCTTCACCGAGGACGGGTGGCTCAAGACGGGTGACGTCGGGGTGTGGGTCGACGGCACGCACGTCAAGATTGTCGACCGCATCAAGCACATCATCATCACCTCGGGAGGGAAGAACATCTCCCCATCCGAGATCGAGAACAGCCTCAAGACCTCCCCGTACATCAAGGAAGCGATGGTCATCGGCGATGGTCGAAAGTACATCACAGCCCTGATCGGCATTGAGTACGATGTTGTCGGCGACTGGGCGCTGCGGCGCCAGATCACGTACACCACCTATCGGGACCTCACAGAGAAGCCGGAGGTTCTTGAGCTGATCCAGGAAGTGGTCAACAAGGCGAACTCCAAGTTCTCCCGGGTCGAACAGATCAAGTACTTCAGGTTGATCCCCAAGGAACTCGACCATGAGGACGGTGAGCTGACGGCGACCCAGAAGCTCAAGCGAAGTGCGATGGAAGACATGTTCGGCGACCTTGTGGAGTCGATGTACTCGTGATGACTATCGGGGTGATCGCACAAGCTGCGACCCAGGGCGGCTTCGACAAATTCATCAACGCCCTTGGTTCCGGGATCGCGCTCGGCGCGATCTACGCGCTGCTTGCACTCGGCTTCGTCATCATCTTCAAGGCGACCCAGGTGGTCAACTTCGCCCACGGCGCAATTGCTGCCCTCGGCGCGTACCTCGTCTCCTACTTTGCCGTCACCATCAACATCCCGGGTCGGTGGATGACCTGGGCACCCGATTGGCTCCAGTGGACACTCTCCGCGTTGATCGCTGTCCTCCTCACGGCGTTGATCGGTATCGTCATCGAGCGGATCACAATCCGGCCGATGATCGGCGAGCCGCTGTTTGCCGTGGCGATGATCACTCTGGGTCTCGACCTGGTGATCCGTTCGGTCACCAATGACTTCCTGGACAACACGACGGCCGGTCTCGGTGATCCGTGGGGGATCTCAAGCGTCGAATTCGGTCCACTACGGATGGGTCAAGCCGAAATTGCCACGATTCTGATCACGATCGTGGTCGTGATACTCCTGGCGTTGTTCTTCCGCTCCCGGACCGGTGTGGCCGTGAGAGCGACAGCCTTTGATCAGGAAGCCGCCATGGCACAGGGTATTTCGGTCGGGAGAGTGTTTGCGATCGCATGGGCGATCGGGGCAGCCCTTGCCGCACTCGGTGGAATCTTCGCCTCCGTCGGTTCCCGAGGTGGGGCAGGCGTCGGACCTTTCACCGCCTTGATCGCATTCCGCGCCTTTCCTGCCGTCATCATCGGCGGTCTCGACTCGGTGAGTGGCGCCGTGTACGGCGGCATGATCATCGGCATCCTTGAGGTCTTCGCAGGCACCTATCTCGGCAGCGTCTCGTGGCTCGGAACCGGGTTCTCCGGGATCGTGCCGTGGCTCGCCATGATGGTGGTTCTGGTCGTCAGACCGTACGGCCTGTTCGGCACCGAGGAGATCAGACGCGTATGAGAGGCAGACCGAACCTTTACACGCGCTACGAGTCCGAGATGGGGCTGTTCCCATCAACGACGAGGAAGGTGTCGTTGGCGCTTCTCTGCGTGATAGCAGTTCTGGCGCCCCTCTCCGCCCTTCCGTTCTTCGGGTTTTCTGGTGACGCATCCTGGTTGATCCTCATCAACCGCACACTCATCTTTGCGGTGGGGGCGCTCGGGATCAACCTTCTGACGGGTGTCGCGGGCCAGGTGTCACTCGGTCATGCCTTCTTCATGGCTGTCGGTGCGTACACGGCGGTGGTGCTGGGCGGTGAGGCTGGTCGAAGCGTCTGGGGTCTCGGCCTCCCGATCTGGATCTGGCTGCCCATGGCTGGCATTGTCGCCGCCCTGGTCGGAGTCCTGGTTGCGCCAACGGCCGTGCGGGTCAGGGGCTTGTACCTCGCCTTCGTCACCCTTGGCCTCGTGTTCATCGGTCTGTATCTGTGGCGGAACCTGGGCAAGGTCGCAGGACAGTCCGGGATCGGTCGTCCATGGCCCGAACTGGAGTTCTCGCTGTGGCGGAACATGGATCCACTCGTCTCGTTCACGACCGACGGACCGTTGTGGTGGTTCCTCAGACCCATCAACCTCCTGCCGTGGGTCCATATCGATGAGATGTCCGGTGAAGCAAAGACCTACTTCTTCCTCCTGGTTGCCGTCGTCGTCTTCGCTCTCTTGGCGAAGAACCTCATGCGTACCCGAATCGGTAGATCGTGGGCCGCGGTGCGAGACCGCGACATCGCGGCAGAGGTGATGGGCGTTGCGGATGCCAAGGCCAAGACCCAGGCATTCGGGATCTCATCGTTCTACGCCGGCGTTGCCGGTGCCCTTCTCGGATCCGTCGTCGGGAGGATCATTCCCGAGAGTTGGGACATCTTTCTGTCCGTCGAGTTCATTGCCATCATCCTCATCGGTGGGGCAGGCACGATCGCAGGCACGATGCTCGGTACGTTCTTCGTGGTGCTGTCACCTCGAATCGTGGAAAACGCGACGGGGTTCCTTGCCACACAAGCCGCAGAAGGTGGCCCGCTGGGGTGGCTTGGTGCGCTCCTGATACGGTCGAGTCAGGACGACCTGATCGGCATCGTTTCGTACCCCGACGCGGCCGGGCCCGGACTCAGCGTCCCCCAGCTCAACATCGTGATTTTCGGAATACTGATCATCGTCTTCCTGATCGTCGAGCCGCTTGGCCTGTACGGCATCTGGCTCCGGATCAGGAACTACTGGAAGGGGTGGCCATTCACATACTGACACAAGGGTCTTCACAACGGGCGTGTGCGCGCCTTGCCGAGGAAACAAACAACAAACAACAGAGGAGAACAGGACTATGAGAAAGCGATATAGCTGGCTCATCATCGTCTTTGTGCTCGCACTCGTGGCTGCTGCGTGCAGTTCGAGCACCGATGACACAACGACAACAGGTGCGCCAGAAGCAACCACCACAACGGCTGGTGGTGGCGACGATACGACAACGACGACCGAGGCCCCGCCAGCTCAAATGGTTGGCGGACGAGGCATCGATGTTGAGAACAAAGTGATCACGATCGGAATGCTGTCCGACTTGACCGGGGCATTTGCGGGACTGACCACACACATCACCGATGCGCAGAACGTGTATTGGGATCAACTGAACGCCGCTGGCGGCATCGATGGATGGACGGTCAACGCGTTGGTCGAGGACACGGCCTACAACGTTGAACAGCATCTTGAGAAGCTCGAGAAGCTCCGCGATCAGGTTGCCATGATTACCCTGTCGACGGGTTCGCCACCATCGGTTGCGTCTCTCGAGACAGTGATTGATGACTCGATCCCCATGATTCCCCTGAGCTGGTACTCGGGATGGGCCATTCCTGAGTTTGACCACGATGTCACGCTTGAGCAGAAC
>QQUL01000197.1 GCA_008501565.1 Armatimonadota bacterium | reverse complement strand
TTCGTCAAGGCATTCGAGAACCATGACATTCAACGGACTCGACGCGGCGACCGCAGACACTTCTTCCATGAATTGATCGAACGTCTCGACGGCATCCTTTGACGGTGCATCGAGCATTCGTTGGGTAGCATCGTGTATGACATTGGCGGAGTCTGATTCGGACCCCACAATTCGATTCGCACACTCGCGGTACTCGTCCACCATCCACGCAAGGTCCTTGTCCCAAGTGCGGGCGTTCTGTGCCTGCCAAGCTGCCTCGACTGGTGCGGCGTACTTGTGATGACAGTCGGCCCACGCCCGGTCAACATCCACGTCAACAAGTGCTCGATACGTGACGGTGTAGTTCTGCCCGCGGTCCACCAACCTCCCGAGCCCCGCCTTCGCATCCGGCACTCGGTCGTTCATACAATCGACCGCTCGGACCATCGCGGCTTCGTATTCAGCAAACGTCACCGGACCCCCGACCGGTACCACCGGCTTCTCAACCTGCGCCGTTTCCGTTGATGGTGAGCTGTCATGCGCAACCGCAATACCGATGGTTACGGCGACGAAAGCGACAACGAGTACTGCGAAGAACATTCGAACTGTGCGGTCTTGAAATACTGCCCTCATGATCAGTGGCACCCCCCGTGAGTCGCGCCACCCATCTTCCCACTGTGACAGGACACGACGTAGCTCCGATTGAAACCGCAGTTTGTGGTGGAACTCTGGTGAGTACACGACCTCGTTTCCGTTAGCAAACCGAATGGCGGTTCGTAGAACTTCAATGTTGGGTCGCTAGTACTGCAATACACGTGACTGCCGGTCTTCCAATCCGAAACCTGAGCGAGAAGCTGCACATACAGCCAACTACCACCCTGCGGGTAGTCAATCACGTCGACTTGCCGGTGACAATGAGGCGAAACATCCCATGTGTGGGCGTACCCAGCTTCCGCCGGATCGGCACGGTTGGCAACAAACACGATCGTTATCGCCACCAGTGCCGTCACAACCAGAACGATTCCCCTCGCCCGCTTGGATGGCCCTTCGGTCAGCTCCACAGTCTCCCTTTCGATCTGACCCGCTTGAAGTAGAATCAAAAGCCAAGCCTACACGCGCAATTCTGAAGTTGGAAGGTCGAATTCGGGACACAGCTCACCAACGATCCGCCATACTGGACGGGATGCTTTCCAGTCCGCTCAGGATCGACGGGAGCGCGCGGGTCCACTGTCTCTCCGGTCTACCGGAGGACACCGCGCCGCTTCTCGATCCGCTTGACGGCGCTCCAAGCTGCTTCCCAGTTGCGGGGGACGTCACTCTCCTGCATCCGACTCGCCCGCACGAAGGCCACACCCACAACCACCCGAGTACGGCACGAACAGCAACGATGATCAGCGTTCCCATCATCGGTCCACTGGCATTGCCCGACGAAGCACCAATCCCTCGCCCTGCCCAGCACGTCACTCGATCGTCGGACTCAATATCGCGCCCAGAGTCGCGCCCAAGCGCCCACGTTCACCCCACAAGCAGACCCGCCTCAGCGAGAAAGCCAAGGCGGGTCCATGTTGCTGTGGGTGGAGCTGAGGGGATTTGAACCCCTGACCCCTTGTCTGCCAGACAAGTGCTCTGCCAGGCTGAGCTACAGCCCCGTGTTTGGGTACGGAGCCGGGAGTGTATCAAGGGTCCATGCGTGTCGATCTTGAGATGATCCGACACTGGAGAGGACGGTACCGTGGTGACGTGAATTCGGGCGTCGTCATCCTCTTCGTTCTTGCTGGTGTATCAGCGATCATCGACTGGTGGTCGGTGGCCACCGGTCGCAGATCGGTCGAGGTGGTGGCAAAGCCAGCGACCCTGCTCCTTCTGATCGCCACCGCACTCGTCATCGATCCTGCCACACCCTCCGTACGGGTTTGGTTCGTGATGGGTCTGGTTCTGAGCCTGGCAGGGGATGTGTTTCTCCTCCTCGATGCACGGCTCTTCGTCGCCGGGCTGGCCTCGTTCCTCGCTGCCCACATCGCATACATCGTTGGCCTTCTGGTGTCGGGGACTGATACCACAGCGGTGGTGATCGGGGTCATCTTGGTCGTTCTCGCCATTGGTGTGACAGGCAGGCGCATCCATGGGGCCGCAGCGAAGACGGATCCGAGACTTGCGATTCCCGTGGCTGCCTACATCGTGGTGATCTCTGCGATGCTCGTCGCAGCGATCGGGACCGTGAACATCGTTGCGGTTGCAGGGGCAGCGTTGTTCTACCTGTCGGACACGATCCTGGGCTGGAACCGGTTCGTCAGTCCGATACCGAACGGACGACTGCTGACAATGATGAGTTACCACGCGGCCCAAGCGCTTCTGGTTCTGGCACTCCTGAGCCTGTAACGGATCCCGACGAACTCAGGACTCGACGGCCGTGGAACTCGATTCGAAGGCGATGCGGGGGGCGTCTGCCCACAGACGCTCCAGGTCGTAATACTCCCGCGTCTCTTTGTCGAAGACGTGGAGTACGACGTCGCCGTAGTCGAGCAGTACCCATTCGCCATGATCCATTCCCTCACGACGGATGGGTTTGCGACCCAACTCACGCAAGACAACCTCGGCGTCCTCAACGAGGGTCTTGACGTGTCGCGTTGAGGTACCGGATGCGATCAGGAACACATCGGTGACGACAAGGAGGTGCGAAAGGTCGAGGAGCATGACGTCCTCCCCCTTCTTGTCTGAGATCGCCTGTGCGGCGGCACGTGCGGTCGCGACCGCTTCGGCTGTTGCTCTTGGCACGGGGCTACTCATTCGTCGAGAATCCTAGCGATCCAATGACAGTCACGGCACGGGCTTTTCCCGGTGGTCTGTCGTTAGGCGTCACGTTTGCGATAGAGATCGTTCGCATCGATGTAGAAGAGGACACTTTGCGGGACAAGAAAGCCCGGCGACCGCCCGGCTCGGATGTGATCCCGAATCTCGGTAGCTGACAGATCAAGGGTCGGCATGCTGATCGGGGTATAGGAATCCCCGATTGCGGCTGTGACCGCCTCAAACGAGACGGTCGGGCGTGGGACGACGGCGATCTTGGCCATGGCAAGCACATCTTCTGCACGATGCCAAGACGGAATACCGATCGCCGAATCCGAGCCGAGGATGAGCACGGGGTCTCCCTCGAGGGACTCCAGGGTATCGATCGTGTAGGTCGGGCCCCGCCTGTGCATCTCGGTCTCATCGACGACGAGATAGTCGGCCTCGGCTGCGGCGAGCCTCGCCATCGCCAGACGATGCTTGGGTGAAGTGACCCCTCGATCAAACTTCTGCCACGGCTCACGGGCAGGGAGCAGCCGTACGTGGTCGAGGCCCATCTGTTCATACGCAGCGTGGGCGGCGGCAAGGTGGGCGATGTGTGGCGGGTCGAACGTTCCGCCGAGTATTCCGTACACGACCCAGAGCATAGGGAATGGCATGGATCGTGCGGCGTGGGGCAAGCCAGAGCGCCGGACCGGGAGGCCCGAGACACCGGAAGAGGATCATCGGATCGCGATAGACACCGTCGATGCGGAGCGACATGTGGAATGAAGGCACACCTCCGTGCAGACCCACCGTTCCGATGCGCTCTCCCCGCCTGACCTGCTGTCCTCGCGATACAGAGATCGACGCGAGATACGAGTACGACACCCTGATTCCGTCTGCATGGGTGACGGTGACGGACCGCCGACCAGCGACCGATCCGGAAAAGGACACGGTCCCCGCCATGACCGACACCACCGAGCCACCGACCGGGGTTGCAACGTCGACACCCCAATGTCCGGCGTACTGCCCGATCGGCGCAAACGGTCGAACAATCGGCCCCTGGAGAGACGCTACCGACAGACACGCTGACGCAGATACAACGACGAGGGAAACAAGAACAGACACCATGGTGCAACCTCACGCCGCGCCATGTCACCACCCTATGACGAGACAGTGACACGAACCAGAGGTTCATCCAGTGAAGCGCCCTCCAACTTGGCGATGGTGAGGGCTACGCGGGAACTTGACTCTCACCGCGGGCAACGGACAAGACCACAGAGCGAACATCGTCCGGAGAGAACGGCTTCGGGAGGTATCCAGCGGCCCCA